>JADGBP010000430.1 GCA_015231395.1 Desulfamplus sp.
GAAGATTGTCAGTTTTATCAGCCTTTTCTCTGATGGGTTGGGTAAGCTCTAAAAGGTAGGTGTCGTTTGGATTAAACTTTTGATTTATCTCTTTCCATTTGAGATAGTATTTCTCGGGTGTGTCAATGGCTGCATATCGTAAACCCTCTACATTCTGACCAGCCATAACCAACTGAATTGTTGTAAAAAATGGCTTTATAAAAATGTGCTTCTGATTGTCGTTGTTCTGGCGGATACCTTCGGAAACTGAGACAGTGCTTCTCTTTAATTCTAAAACTCCTACAGCAATACCGTTGATGTAAATCACAATATCAGGGCGTTTGTCGTGCAAATCGCTTTTGATGGTTACCTCTTCAGCAATGGCAAAGTCATTCTCAAGCGGGTTGTGCCAGTCAATCAGATAAACGGTCTCCTTGTTTTTGCCTGCCTCCTCTCTTACTGGAATGCCATAGCGAAGCATTGAATAGACATTTTTATTTGCCTGATAAAGGTCATCGTTAAAGTTGATGGTTACAGCTTTTTTAAACTCAAACAGGGCTTTATTGATAATCTGGGGAGTATAACCTTTTTTGGCAAGATAGGCTGTCAGCAAAGCATCAACAACATTGCTGTTGTTATCCTCATTTTCTAAATTTCCAAGATAGCGATACCCCAACTGTTCTTGAAACAATATGACTAAACGATTTTGGGTTGCTCGTTCTATCTGTCCGATTTGACTCATTATTATCCTCCAGCTAATTATCTACTCAGTGGGTATAAAAAGTCGCCACAGTGTAGCGACAATCTTCATATCAACCTTATTCTCCCAGTCAAAAGATTCTGCATCATGCCCAATTTTATCTTTTTGTATTTCTCTAACTTGTTTTCCAATGCGGTTATTTCGTTGTCCATATCTGAAAGAATAGAGGCGATGCGGGTTTGTTCTCTTGTGTTATTTGGGTAACTAATAGTCATATTAGTTAAAGTATCCATTTTTATGTAGGGAGTATTACCAGCACTTACTTCGGTTGTAATTCGATCTTCCAAATAATTATCTAAAAACAATTTGATATAAAAAACATTTATACCAAAATCAAATAAAACATAGGTTCTTTGATAAGCATTAAACTTTCCTTTGTAGTAATGAATATAACCAACATTGGCACCGTTACCAGAAATTAACAAAGCTTCTGTATCAAAAGCATATTGATCAATAAAATAATAATCTTTCGCACAAGTATAAAAACGAAATTGCCCATTTTCTTTCATTGCATTAGCGTCTAATTTTCCAGTTGTAACTCTGCCGACAACTTCCCCCAACCTCTTAACATCCCAACCCTCTTTAGGTTGCAGAAGTTTTTGCATTGCCCCTTGTTTGATGTTGCGTTTTTTGGCAATGAGATTTTCCAAGCTGGTTATCAGGGCATCGGCATCGGATAGGGCGTTGGCTATGGCGGTTTGTTCAGTGAGGGTGGGGGGTAAGGGAATTGAGAGAGACATAAATTCTCTACTATTTAGTCCAGGCTGCCCGCTTCTCATCGAATTAGCACTTACCCAAGACCAATATGATTTTGTTTGAGTCAAGTAAATTAAGTAATTAGGACTAAGTATTTCAGGATTTGCTTTTACTCTTATCAAGAACCCTGCAAATACCAGTTGTCCATCATTAATGTCATATAAATATGTTTTCCCCACACTTGCACCAGTTCTTGCAAAAACAATATCGCCGTTTTCTAAATAGTATGAAGTAGCATAAAGATTATCAATAGAAACTTTATTTACACTCAAATATTTTCCAGATTCTGAAATATCAGTAATTCTTAAATATGTTGGCAGAGTATCATCATAGCCAACTGCTGCTGCGTTTATTCCATAATCTGGATTTTTGATTAAACAGTCGCCAAGTTTCTTAGTCTCCCAATCATCAGGAATAACGCCCACCTCTGTTTTTTTATACCCTGCTCTTAATTCCATACAAACCCCATTTTCTCAAGGTGAGCATTTACTTTGCCTTCTAACTCTTCAACCTCTCTGTAGTGCGTTTTAAGGGTGTTCTGATAGCGTTCTGACAATTCACTAATACGTTGGGTTAGCTTTTGGCTTATCCTCTCCATTTCACTCTTTACACTACTCTCAATTGATGTCATCCATTTGTCATCAACTACCAATTGCTTGATTTCATCTTCGGTGAGTATTTTGTATCGCTCAAAGAGCTTTTTATCAAGGTCAGCAGCAGATTCCTTAATTTTCTTGTTTAGTTCAGCCTGACGGTCAATCAATTTCAAATAGGATTTTAAAACCTTGATTTCTTCGGCATTGTCAGCTTTCAATTTTGCTGTATCAATGGATTTTAACCGCTTTTGTGCATTGGCTTTGTTCACTTTATCAAAATCACCAAAACAGCCATCTTCTGTGCTTTGTTCCTCTTCAATCTCTGTAATCTGGGTTGCAACAGCTTCTTTGTCAGCTTCCAACTCTTCAATTGCCTGTTTTTCTTTTGCAAAATAGCGGTCAATCACCAATGTTTTTGGCACAAG
>JADGBP010000431.1 GCA_015231395.1 Desulfamplus sp.
ATTGAAATATCTCATCTTTGTAGCTGCTCTTTTGACAGGGTTGAATCTAATCTCAATCAATACCTGCGGAATCCTTGCCCTCCCCTTTGGAGAGGCATCTGCACAAGACTTGTCAGGACTAAAACTTAGCGGATTCGGCACTCTTAGCACCACTCTGGATGACAGAGACGACATTTGTCCTGTCAGAGATATTGGACAGACTCCTAATCCTAATAGACGATATAAAAATAATTGGACAGCGGTTATGGATTCCCGTCTGGGTTTGCAAGCCCATTACCGTGCCAACAGTGACCTTGATTTTGTGATTCAGGGAGTGTTGAGAGATCAAGCTTACGTGAACCTGAAAAACTCTGTCGAATTGGCTTATTTTTCATTCAGGCCATCTTCATGGTTGGAGTTCAGGGGAGGAAAATTGGGCTACGATGCTTTTTTGATGTCCAATACCCGAAATTTCGGGTATGCATATTCATGGGTACGCCCTCCAATTGACTTTTATGGATGGATTCCTGTTTTTCACATGGATGGGGCAGATGCCACATTGAGAGTTGACAGAGAAAACAGCCAGTGGCAGTTTCGTGTTCAGGTCGGAGAACAGAACATGCCGTTCACAATAGATAGAAGTGACTACGAATCTCAAACCAGGGGGCTTTACACACTGACCCTTGGACGCCAGTCAGGCCCGTTTACACTGAAAGCTGGCTACTCCAGCTTTTCTCTGACAAATGAAATGTCCATGTTTGTTCCTCTCCAAGAGGGGTTGGAACCCATAGTCAATAACACCGACCTTCCTTCTGAAATTATTGATGAAGCCCGTTATTTTCGTAATAATCTGACGTTTAAAGATGTAGAGATTACCTATATGACCCTTGGAGCATCCTATGATGATGGACAATGGATAGCCCAGGCAGAGATTGCCCGTTCCACATCAACTGCGGAGGTGTTCACTCATGGCTCCATGGGCTATGCATCATTGGGATACCGTATCGGAGATTTTACACCTTATTTTATCCTGAGTGCCATTAGGGCTGCAAATGACGTTCGCAAGCCCGTTGCGGATTGGTCTTTTATGGAGGAGAGCTGGATGCAGGATGTGGCAACCTCTATTATTAATACTACCAGAATGAACCAGGACACCCGTGCTATGGGTATTAGATGGGATTTCCATCTTCAGGCTGCACTCAAATTTCAGTTAGACAACATTCATATTCACCCCAACGGATACGGAATGTGGTTTAGCAAAGGTAATACATCTGACAGAGAGAGTCGTATTAATCTTGGAACAGTAAGCATGGAGATTATGTTTTGAAAATATCAACAAATTTATTTGTTTTGTTTGTCTCTATTTCCTTCTGGCTCTTACCTTCTCAGGCTTTGGCTGGCAACAAAGAGGATATCAAAGGGAACAACAAAGAGGATATCAAAGATATTGCAGTGGTTGTAAACATTGAGAACAAGAATGTAGAACATCTTACCTCCAAGCAAATTTCCGAGATATTTCTTAGTCGGCGAAGAACCTTTCCTTCAGGAGATCCAGTTGTTGTACTGGAACAGGAGTGGAACGGAGCAATCAGAGAGGCATTTTTCCGGCTTCTCAACGGCATGACCCTCAAACGGCTCAATGCCTACTGGGGTCGTCTTCAGTTCTGCGGTGAAGTACAGCCACCGGCGATAATGCCCAACGATATGGCAATGCTTGATGCAATAAGGAATAACAGCCAGGCTATTGGTTATATATCTACCGTGTATTTAGATGAATCTGTTCGTGCAATACTTATACTGAAGGAATAATATCTAAAAAGTAATATTCCAGAAATCACCAGCAAAAATCACCAGCAAAAAAATGGTATCCTAAAGTAAGATTCCAGAAATGTTCAGCAAACAATGGTATCCTGAAATGACCAACCATAATATCCAGACCCTTTTGAGACAAATTCCCGGAGTAGATTCTCTTCTTGAAAAAATTAAACATGAAACTGATTTTAATGATATCCCCCTTTCAGTTATAAAAACATCCATAAGAGAAGTTCTCGAACGTATCAGAAAAAATATTCTTGATGGAAAAGAGTTTAATGGAAAAGAGTTTAATTATCTCTCAATACAGAACAATTCTGAAAAACAAGTAAAACAGGGCAATTTTCAAAAATACAATATTCAACATGACCATCCTCAAAAAGATATTCCCCTTCATGCAAAAATTATTCACGACATCTTAAGCTACGCCCGTGAAATCATTTCACAAAAACTTGTGCCAACAATAAATGCAACTGGTGTGGTTCTGCACACTAATCTTGGCAGGTCTCTGCTCTGCAAGGATGCTCTTGACCGGATAACAGAGATAGCAGGCGGTTTTTCCAATCTTGAATTTAATATTAAAAAGGGCAAACGCGGAGATATTTCAATAGTTTCATTATGCTAAACTTTCCAAGTTTTGTAAGGTTAAATTTTGCCATCGGACATCTGTCTGAATCACGGATTAACCTGATTACACGGATTTCACTGATTGATTTTTTATTT
>JADGBP010000432.1 GCA_015231395.1 Desulfamplus sp.
TTTAAACTATTGAACTCTTTTTGAGATATATATTGTTGATTCGCTTTATTCGTTTTGTAAAATTGATCTGCATGGTCAAATTGATATGACTTTAAAAATTGTTCTATTTCCACTGTAATATGTTCTATGTGCTTTTTAATATAAGGAGCTTTTAAACTATTGAACTCTTTTTGAGATATGTATTGTTGGTTTTGTTTGTAAATTTTATCAGCGTCTTCAAATTGATAATTTTTTAATAATTTTTCTATTATTGTGTATTCTTTAATGCAATTAAATTTTAATTGAATAAACTCCTTTTCATTTATATAATTTTTATAAGCTTGATATGTACTATGTGCATCTTCAATTTTATAAGCCTTTAATAATTCCTCTATTTTTTTGATAATTTTGTTTTTGACAAATATATAGTTTTCCAGAAAAGTATTTTGGTTCAAGATCCCCCCTGATTTTTGGTCTTATGCAGTGATGCAGCCAAATTAATTATCTGGAAAGCTATATAAAAAAAATCACTATCTTCTTGACGCATTTAAGAACCTCTCAAGAATTATTTATAGTTTTCTTGAAACCTTTAATAATCTCAATAAAATTAGCAACTAATTTTGTATCATGAAGTCCAAAACAAGGAACATTTACGCGATAATCTGCATCAATGGTACTGCTCCAAAGAATTAGGATGGAGGAATAATCATCATAATGAACGCCTATATGCTTAGAGCTGGGGTGTCTAAATGTTCTATTTGTGCTTGCTCACGATTTGGGACTCGTTAATTTGCTCTAAAGCTCAGTCAAGGCAAGTGATTTGGTCAATATCGTTAGTCCCAAAAACTGAGCAAAAAAAGTGGCTCCAAAAGAAGTTTTTTGGACACCCCAGCTTAGAGCCTGTTTAAATATTCAGGCTCTTACCAACTCCAACATCAATAAGAAATTTTAAATCAAATTGGCTCATGCTGACAATCTGACAGGAAAAACCTGTTCCTGTTCAACTAAGCCTGTAGCATACTCAAACACAGCAAGAAAATCCTCTTTTTCAAGTTCAGGGTATTCTGCAAGAAGTTCTTGATCAGATATACCACTTGAAAGAGACCGTAGAAGCTGCTCGACTGTTATTCTCATTCCTCTTATAGTTGGTTTTCCCAGCATTATAAGGGGATTTATGGTGATTCTTCCGAGTAAGTCCTCTTTTTTTAACATAACTTTTGCTCCGTCTGATTTTGCAACATTTCACCAATGATTTTAGATGCTTCTACTTCCATATTTTCACCTTGATAATTAGAGTTATAAACAGGTTATATCTCTTTCATTATATTAGCAATTGCATCACCCATCTGAGCCGTTCCAACAGCTTTATCTCTGTTGCTGCTGTCTGTAAGGTCTGCTGTGTATATCCCCTTATCAAGAACAGCAGAAACAGCATCAACAATTCCATTTCCCGCTTCTTGCAAATCAAGACTGTATTGAAGCATCATTGCAGCGGAGAGAATTTGGGCAATCGGGTTGGCAATACCTTTTCCTGCAATATCAGGAGCAGAACCACCTGCTGGTTCAAAGAGTCCAAATTTCTTCTCATTAATACTTGCAGATGCAAGAAGACCCATAGAGCCTGTAATCATTGCACATTCATCAGATAGAATATCTCCAAACATGTTGTCGCAAAGAAGCACATCAAATTGATGAGGATTTTTTACAAGCTGCATTGCCGCATTATCAACATATATATGATTTAAAGTTACATCAGGATAATCTTTAGCAACTTCAATAACCACCTCTCGCCAAAGAACCATTGTAGAGAGAACATTTGCCTTATCAACTGACGTTACAAGTTTACGGCGTTTACGGGCAGCCTCAAAAGCAGATCGGGCGATTCTCTCAATTTCAAATCGGGTATAAACGAGAGTATCATATCCCTTCTCTTCCATACCAGAACCTTCACGACCTTTGGGTTTACCAAAATAGATACCGCCTGTAAGTTCGCGAACACATAGAATATCAAAGCCATCTTTAATTATTTCTGGCTTTAGAGGAGAGGCAAATGCTAAAGATTTAAACACCTTAGCTGGTCTTAAATTACAGTAAAGCCCAAAATGTTTTCTCAATGGAAGTAAGGCTCCACGTTCAGGTTGTTCGTCAGGTGGTAGAGATTCCCATTTTGGTCCACCTACCGAACCAAACAAAATTGCGTCACTTTTTTCACACAACGCCAATGTGGACTGAGGTAGAGCCTTGCCGTGGTTATCAATAGCAGCTCCTCCAACATCAGCATGTTCATAATTGAGTTTGAAACCAAATTTTTTGCCTGCCGCATCAAGTACTTTTACCGCTTCTTTCATAACTTCCGGGCCGATGCCGTCTCCGGGAAGCAGTGCAATGTTTTTTTCCAAAAGAATAACTCCTTATTTAATATGAATTAACTATCTATTATAATTGTTTATTTGTGGTTTTGCCGAAATTCAAGAATAAGCAACCTCTCGCCTAACTATTTTGTATGAAAGCACAAGAGCATTTTCAAGTAGCC
>JADGBP010000433.1 GCA_015231395.1 Desulfamplus sp.
CCATATTCCTTACCATCGGCTTTATAGTCTTTGTGGCACTTAATGCATACTTGGTTCATAACCTGTTTGCCTTTAAGCTCCTTCTTGCTCTTCATCTCTTTGATAATTCCTGGTTTCTGTGGGAATGTATCATGGCACAGTTTGCAGTCTTTAAGTTGATCTTGATGCTGTTTGTGAGGAAATGTCACTTCTCCTTTGGATGTAGCATCAATCTTAAGGATCTCTTGCCCCCTATTTTCAGATGCAATTACAAGAGCAACTGTAAGAATAATAAGAGCCGTAATAATAATTGGAAACTTTATTTTTCTCATCTTTTTTAGCCTCCTGAGAAAGTCTTGTTACTTAGAGCCTGTTTAAATATTGAGGCTCTTAAACTGTTATGGTCGGATTCCGGTTTACATGAATAATTAACCAGTTTACATGAATAATTAACCGGTTTACATGAATAATTAAAATGACAATGCATTCAGACAAAATGATAATGCATGAACAGATGTTTCAGATGTAATTCAGATATTCAGATTACCAGTTTTCACCAAGAAGTTCAAAATAACCCGCAGGCTTGACACATGCAGGACATTTCTCAGGGGCACTTTTCCCTTTGTGAATATACCCACAGCTCAGACAACGCCAGTTTTTCTCCTCTTCACGGGCAAAAACTCTGTTGTTAGCAATATTTTTTGCAAGTTCCCTGTAGAGTTTTTCATGCTGCCTTTCGGCAACAATAATAGAATCTAAAGTGTCGGCTGCCCTCTGAAATCCCTCTTCTATGGCAATTTTTGAAAATCCAGGGTACATCTCTGTGTGGATATAAAACTCAAGATCTGCTGCCGAGACAAGATTTGCATGGGTATCTAAAATCACACCAGCAGGAAACTTCCAGTTAATCTCAATCTCTCCACCATTGAAAAACTTAAAAAACCTTAAAGCGTGTTCGCACTCTTGGTCAGATGTCTCTTGGAAAATCTTTGAAATTTGAACAAATCCATCGTCATAAGCACGTTTGGAAAAAAACTTGTATCTGGTGCTTGCTTGAGACTCTGCTGCAAATGCGGTGAGCAGATTTTTTGCTGTTCTGCTTTCTCGGAACATTACCATGATGACCTCCGATTAATTCTTTAGTTACTCTTCAATTATAATAGCCTGGGCACCGCATTCATGAGCAGCCTGGCGTACAATGCTCTCAAGATGTTTGGGGATAACGTCAAATTTTACGGTGGATAGGAGCTGATCTTCGTCATACTGAAAAACTTCGGCACAAAGTTCGTTACAATTTCTGTCTCCCATGCACTGTTTTGTAATAGTTACTTTCATTTGAATCTCCTTTTTTTGTTTTAATCTTATGTTATGGACTTGGCGGGCTGTTTGTGCCCGCAACATTAAAAATACTTTTATTCCAAAGCTACATCTTTTAATAAGACTGTCACTATTTTATATAAATGAACTATAACAGTCAAACTTTTTTTATCATATAAAAATTTCAATCTGGCAACAATTGCAGCAAAGATGCTTATGTTTTCCACCAAAATATTTTTCTGAAAGCATATCTGAAAGCATATAGTAAATAATAGAAATAATTAGCTAAAATTACTTAAAATTACCTAAAAATAGTTTTGACTTTTTAATGGCTAAATGCTAATCAGTTATTAATTATTGCTCTTTAAAAAGTCGTTGGAATCAAACCATGACCGTTTAATAGCATGACCTTTTAATTAGGAGGTGAAAGATGAACTCTTTAAGAAAAACTTTTGTTGCAGTCTGTATGACCATTATCTTTATGAATGCACTATCTGGCATATCATCAGGCAGTAACTGTGTCTCACTCTATGATATTGAGCCTCTTGCCGAAGAGATCTACTTTCTTGAGCTTATTAACAGAGCAAGAGCAAATCCTGATGCTGAAGCCTTGCTTTATAAAATTCCTCTCAATGAAGGAGTATCTCAATCAAGCACAATAAGCAGCAATCCCAAACAGCCGCTTGCTTTTAATTTGAATCTCTACAAAGCGGCTCTTGCCCACTCTGAGGATATGATGACACAGGATTATTTCAGTCATTATACTAATTTTACCAACGCATCTCCGTCAGATAGGGCGATTGACCAGGGGTATGATTATTTTTCAGGAGAGAATATTGCCATCAATATGTCCACCGGTCATCTTGATATTAATCAGAAGATAGCTACATACCACCATGAGATTCTGTTTGTCGATGAAAATTATCCTAACAGAGGACACAGAGTTAATATGCTTGGTGATTCTCATGTTGAAGCGGGTGTGGCATTTGTCCATGGAGACTATGAAGAGTGGCCCAATGCGGTGGTCAGCACCAGCGATTTTGGAAGAGGAGAGAATCCCGCTTATATCTGTGGTGTGATTTATAACGACAAGAATGGTAATTCCTTTTATGATGTGGGAGAGGGGCTTCCCCATGTAATGCTCACAATTGTTGAGACTGGTCAAAATACAGACGCTTTTTCTGCCGGAGCATACAGCCTTGGTGTCA
>JADGBP010000434.1 GCA_015231395.1 Desulfamplus sp.
TTCCCTGCCTTTAATCGCAATAATACCATGACTGTTAAAACCCTTGATGTGACCGCCCGCAATACCAACATAGACTGATGAGATATGGCATCCTGCCATGAATTCAGCCTCTTCCACCGCTTTTTTGATGGACTCTACAGTGGAATCAATATTGACAACCGCACCTTTACGCAATCCAATCGACGGGTGAGATCCCATTCCAATAATGTTAATCATGCCGTCAACCAGTTCGCCTACCACGGCACATATTTTTGTGGTGCCTATGTCAAGTCCCACTATTATTTTCTCGTCGCCCTGCAAATCAAGCACCTCCTTATATATGTTCCGGCAGAGAGCTTCCGGCAATATCTTTAACTTTAACAACAACGTTTTCCTGATTGATCAAATCAATCAGGCAGATCTGTTTATCAATTTTGTTTTTTTGCATATAATTTATAATATGTCGAATTGTTTTCAATTTTTCTCCATAATTATCAAATCCAATCTTTATTTTCACTGGGTTCTTAATCAATTCAAACGGCTGTTCTGATATTGCCATTGGCTTTTGAGCCGATGTAAGTGGCTGTTGAATCGATCTGAGCGATTGCTGAGCTGATTTAATAGAGTTGGAAACAGATTTACCAGCATGTCCTGAGTTTACTATCATATCCATTTCAATCCCACTCTCTTCATCTGCTGAAATTTTTTGAATCACCTCATCCTTTTTCATAAGAAGAAGCTCCATCACAGAGTCATAAAGTCTGCCTGAAAAACCATATCCATTTTTCTGTTTTGAGAGCCTCAACCCAGTGATAACCGGCAAAGTAAGGTTAGTATTATCATTATCCGTGTCATTGTCAGCCATGTCCATATTACTGACGACATTGCCTGCATTATCAATGCTGTCTACCTTATCAACACCGTCTACCTTATTAACACTATCTACCTTATTGACACTGTCTACCTTATCGACATTGCCCAGACCTTTACTGTTCATTATATCATTAATATATATGTCACTTCCTATTGCATCATTTTCAGTAAAAGGTACTCCGCGACGGTTCAGGATTATATCTGCCCTTTCCGGAATATGCACCACGGCAAGAGGTTTCTCTTCTCTTATAGTGATGATGATTTTAGACGGCATGGATCTTTTTACAGAAGCATCTTCTATCCAAGGGTGTGAGACTATCTTCAGTCTTGCAAGTCTAAGATTAACTGAAAAAATATTGTCATCCGGAAATATTTCGGCCTGCTCAATCACCTCTTCCTTGGATAGTATATGTGTGCCTGAAACAGATATCTCTTTGATAGCCAGCATATTGGACTGCACAACCGAATTTTCAATAAAAATGAATACAAGAGTAGTTATAATAGCTATGAAAGAAACCATCGTAACCCTAAGACATAATTCAAGACCGTAAATCCAATCAAAACCCGGCTCTGTTGCATCGGTGCTGTTGCTGGTGTTGGTATTTGGTCTGAACCTTTTATGTCTGTTTCCTTTATTCACCCTGAATAATCACCTCTTCTGAAAGGTCAACGGCAAATTTTTCAAACACAGTCTCTTTTACAACATTACGGAGAGTCAATATTTCCAGGGCAGTAGCATTGCCAAGATTCAGTATAAAATTGGCGTGTTTATCAGATATCATCGCGTCACCAACTCTCTTTTTTTTAAGACCTGCCATGTCAATGAGTTGACCCGCGGATTTTCCAAAATCAGGGTTCTTGAAAAAGCAGCCAGCACTGGGAATGCCATGTGGCTGAGAAATCCTTCTCTTGTTCATAAGAGAGATCCATGATTGCGCAACCTTTTCTCTACTGCCCCTTTTGAGTAAAAAAGAAGCTCTGACAATAACCGGTTTGCCATCTTTTTTACCCCCATCAATAGAAGATGGAAGCAAAAACTCAAGCTTTCGGTGGGAAAAAAGCAGTTTTGATCTGTCAAGTGTTCTGAGATTGTTATCCTGATCCAGTATATCAACCGAAATAAGGCGGTCAGATATGGTTCCAAACCCTGTTCCAGCATTCATCATAACAGCTCCGCCCACAGTACCTGGAATACCTGCCGCAAAACTTAAATCTTCAAGTCCATGCCTGATTGTCTTTCGGCAAAGTGCAGCAAGGATAGTTCCGGCAGACACAGATACTAACGTCTGTTCAGCATCTAAATTTTGTATCTCAATCTCGTTTTTCATGCGGGTTAATGAGATGACAAGTCCCCTGATACCATTGTCTTTCACAAGGATATTGGTGCCGCTGCCCATGATGGTAGCTGGCATGCCATTTTTCTTTGCGTTGCCCAGAAGCCACGTCAGCTCACTGGTAGAAGCGGGTCTGGCAAAATAGTCGGCAGGTCCTCCAACCCTGAAGGATGTATATTTTTTCATGGAGACATTTTGTTCAATTTTCATGGTAATCTCAATGTAAGCTCAAGATATAGATTTTCAGAAAAATATTTTGGTATCTCAATTTTGAAGAAGGGCAACCGCAAGGGATTGCCCCTACTCTTGCCAATAGGC
>JADGBP010000435.1 GCA_015231395.1 Desulfamplus sp.
AATGAATCTGATGGTGACTTATCACCTGAAGAACTGGTGCAGAATATGAAGGCTCTTGGAATAGCCGTTGTTGGAGTTACCGACCACGATACAGATAAGGGACTTGAACGGGCTGTGGCAGAAGGTACAAGAATAGGGGTTAGGATAGTGACGGGTGTAGAGATGTCCGTGCGTTTCAAGGAAGAGCTTTTTACAGGTACCCTGCATCTGTTGTGCTACTTTAATCCTGAATTGCTGAAAGATTCAAGATTCAGGCAGACTCTTAAGGAAACACTTGAAAAAGGACGGGGAGATGCACTGGTTCGAGCAAGAGTAAATGAGATTAACAAGTTTTTTGGTAAAACCATTCTTGCAAGAGAACTCACCTTTGAGGAAATAGCATCATACAGCCCTACAATTACTCGGCGCCATTTTGCCCTGGCACTCAACCAAAAACATGGCATACAAAATCCTGATATCGTGAATCAGATCATTGGCAATGAGAGTCCCGCCTATCTGCCGTCTGGAGTTGAGCTTGAAAGTATAAAAGAGTTTACAGAACAATTTCCAGTATTAACGGTAATTGCCCATCCGGCTGCCGGCTCATTTCCCGGTGAAGGGCATTACAAGGAAGTTTTACCACCAATTGAGACTGTTGAAAAACTCTTGCCGCGGTTTCTGTCTGCTGGAATGAAAGGCATTGAGATTAACTACCCAGGACATATTGAGTCTCACAGGGAAATATTGAGAACGTGGGCGGTAAAACACAAACTTATAGTTACAGGCGGCTCGGACTGCCATGATCTGCATTTGCGCCCACCTGGCGTTGAGGGCATTACCAGAGAAGAGTTTGAGAATTTTTCAACCTTGATGGTCTTGTAAAACTATTTTTAATTATAAAACCATTTTTAACCATAAAAATGTTTGAAATAATTGAAATAAATAATAAGGATATTGGAAACAATAAGGATATTCAAGCCAATGACCACTTTTCCTAATATTTTTAATCCCATTAAAATTGGTAACATGCATGTCAAAAACAGGCTCATGATGTCCGCGATGAGCATAAATTTTGGAGTCGATCAAAAGTGTCATGTAACAGACCAGTTAACACAATATTTTGTTGAGAGGGCAAAGGGCGGCGTTGGGATGATGCTTGTCGGAGGTGGCAGTGTCCATCCGGGTGGGCAGGAACTTCCGGATTTGCCGGTCATGTACGAGGATAGCTGTATTCCGGCACTTAAAAAAATGGTGAAGGATGTAAAGGCTGTTGATGTATCGTCACTGCATACGGTTAAATTTGGAGTTCAACTCATGCATGGAGGGAGACAGTCATATCTGCCTCAAAAAGTCGCACCATCAGCAATTCCCGCCCCTGCAGTGGTCAAAGGTGAGGTCAGGGCACTTGAAATTCACGAGATAAAGGAACTTGTTCAATGTTTTGGTGATGCCTCTAAAAGATGTAGGGATGCCGGATTTGATTTTGTCGAGATTCATGCTGCTCACGGTTATCTTATCAACCAGTTTATGTCCCCCAATTCAAATATCCGGCAGGATCAGTATGGCGAATCGTTTGAGAACAGAACTCGCTTTTTGTTTGAAATAATCGAAGATATCGGGCTGAAAGCAGGAAAAGAGTTTCCGGTTGGCATCAGAATCAACGGCAGGGACTATATTAAAAATGGCTGGGAGCTTGAAGATGCAATCAGGCTTGCCCCGCTTCTCGAAAAAGCAGGCGTTGCATATCTGCATATTTCCGGTGGTGTCTATGGCTCAACCGAGCTTACAATTCCTTCAATGTATTCTGATCATGGCTGTTTTGTTCATCTGGCTACTGAAATCAAAAAACATGTCTCAATTCCTGTGATTACAGTTGGCAGAATCAAATCCCCTGCATTTGCCGATGAAGTATTAAAGGAAGGCAAAGCAGATATGGTAGCAATGGGACGTGCCCTGCTTGCAGATCCTTATCTGCCCTTGAAGGCACAGCAGGGAGAAATATCACAGATAAGACCATGTATTGGCTGCTGTCTTGGTTGTATTCATGCGGTTCTTGCCAAGGAGCCCGGGTCTTGTGTGGTGAATCCTGATGTGGGAAGAGAATATCAAAATATATCAAAAGGGGAATATCAAAAAACATCAAAAGAAGAATATCGCAATATATCTGATCAGAACCAAAATATATCAAAAGGGAAAGATCAGAAAACATCTGATCGGAAGCAAAATATTCTTGTTGTTGGTGCAGGTCCTTCAGGAATGGCGTGTGCCCGTCTCTTTGCCCTGAGAAGTCACAATGTTGTGATTGTTGAAAAAAAGCAGGATTCAGGAGGTTTGCTCTCGCTTGCGGCTAAAGCACCCGGACGTGGTGAACTTGGCGATATTCTGAATTTTTTCAGAAATGAGCTGAAAAGACTAAAGATTGATATCAATTATGGCAAACCATTGGACGAGCAGATTCTCACATCATTTGACCCTGACAAGGTGGTTGTGGCAACCGGTTCCATGCCGGATACTCCTCTTA
>JADGBP010000436.1 GCA_015231395.1 Desulfamplus sp.
TGGGTTGTTTTTCTCAAATGAATATTTTTCTTCCGGTTCTATTTTGTCTTGACTGGCAATTTCTTTTTGCAGAACATAAGAATCTCTACTTTTCATAATAGCCTGAAACTCGTCATTATCAAATTTGAGCTGAATGAACCGGATATTATTATTTTTTATATCACGCTTCAAAGAACAGACGGGATGCAATACAGTTTTATTTTGTATATCGTTTTTGTTTTGAGGATCTTGTTTATTTTTAGTGTCTTGTTTGTGTTGCACATCTTGTTTGCTTTGAGTTATGTTTTCATCTGGGTTTTTTAAATTGTTATCTGTTTTTGTTAAATTATCGCCTATATTTGTTAGTTCAGTATTCGATTTTGTTAATTCGTCATCCGACTTTGCCAGATTATCATCACTCTGTTTTAATTCAACAACTGCTGTTAAATCCTCTGTTGAAATCAACGATAGAAACCTATTCAGCAAATCAGACATCTCAGGAGCAAAGGTTATTTCCAGTGTATTGGGATCTTGCCCCTCTGAAATCATTGATGGGAGTATCTGAACGGGACTTACCCAGATTAAGTTAGCATCTTCTTTTGATGGTACATCAAGATATATTGCAGAATACAAATCCTTATCATAAAGAGAGACATTCTCCATTGAAATATAGCCCGCAGGCTGCTTAGAACCATCAGGCATTAGAGTCCAGTTAGGCGTATCATTAGCTACTGGTTTTTCAATATTCACATCAATTTCTGTGCCGTCAATTTTAACAATACGGCATTTTGTTTTTTTAAGATCATCAATATCATTAACAATCTGCTGAATATCATCATAAAAACTCAATACTATTTTTTTGTTATTATCAGCATATCCCATTTTATTGGCAGAAACATTGTCTGGAAAAGTGCGTATTTCTGATTGATGCTCGTTTATAATATCTGTCTTTGTTATTAGAATATCCTCGTTGTCTTTGGCGATATCTGCATTTTGTTTGGTGATATCATGATCCTTTTTAATTTTATCTACATTTTCTTTTTTGATATCAGGATTCTCTTTAATGATATGTGCATTCTCTTTAGTTATATTTTCGGAAATCCATGGAATATAGCTTGAAAAAAGTGCGGTCAGGAGGAGAGTTGCAAAGCTGAAAATCAATAGAATTAACAGTGCCATTCGGAATGATCTTTTATGGGTGTCTGGCATATTGCTATTCTGTTTTTGAAAAGATCTTTTTTCAGGCTCTTTTTCTAAGAGAGATGCAATTTCTGCTTGAGACAAAGAGGAGTTTTCAAATGAAGACGGAGGTAAGGAAGAATCGTCTAATGAAGACAAAGATGAAGACAAAGATGAAGATGAAGACAATAAAGATGTGTCTGGTGATATTGCTTTACTGGCTTTATTTATTGCCCAGGGTGGGGGGGTACCTTGCCGTGCACATATAACCAATTCATTCTTGTCTTTATTCTCAGGAGCTTTCCCATAAATCTTTTTCTGATTCAAATCAATTACAATTGAATCAGGATATTTTCTAATGTAATCCAGTGCATCGGTCTTTAATCCACCGGGTTGCAATCCACCGATCTGTAATGCACTGGTCTGCAACTCACCGGTCTGCAATTCACCGGTCTGTAGTAATCCACCAGTCTTCAATCCGCCGGGCTGTGTCGGACAACATCGCCACAGACAGTCAGAATCCATAGGTTTTGATATAAAATATGTGCTAAAGGTGATATCCCATCTTTTTTCAGGTGGAATCAGATTCAGTGTCTCCATAATTAAAGGTAAACAGATGCTTCTTTGCTCAAACGGATCAAAAAGAACAAAGGATGGTATTTCAGGATAGGTTAATGCGGATTGTGCAAGGATACCGGCACCACCGGCATCACCAAAACTATTTTGCCAAAGCGGTGCCCTAAACTCTTCTGTTTGCATCAAAGGGAGCACAACTCTTTCCGAATCAAGAAGACACGGATCTCTGTCCCACTTCTTTATAAAAAGATTTCCATGCATCATTGCCCATGCCGGTCCTCCAGAGCATTGCATCTGCTCGTCTGTATCCACTACAATGTGATGGGCAATCTTGTTTTCCCTTCCAGTGTAGTCTTTATCTGATACAGCAACTCTGGATAATATGGAGAAATCTTTTTTTCTGTCCCTAAATCTGTAGTGACTGTAAATCTCAGGATTTAAATCATACATTGGATGACCGGCAGGATAGAGAAACAGATATCCACTCAAGGATTCGCACAGGTGGATATAGTTTTTAGGGATACCCTCAGTATAGGCAACAGAGGTAAATCCTGATGTCCCGCTTTGAAGTCCTCTTGGATATGATGTATATATCAATTCAAACATCAAAATGCTCCAGTTTAAAGCCTATCTATAGTTTTCCAGATAATTAAATTGGCAGAAAATATTTTTTGGAACTCTGTCGCCGTGGGGCTAAAGCCCTCGGCTAACTCATAAAGGAAGCCCTCTTAAGAGGGCTTGGGTATAAATTAGCCCAGA
>JADGBP010000437.1 GCA_015231395.1 Desulfamplus sp.
AACCTATTTCACGTCTGTTCATAAATGCATTCAACCTATCATTCAACTGTAATATTCCAACATTCAACTGCCCATGTATTTTGCAAGGATTTTATCGTATAGTCCCGACTCTTTTATTTTTTTCATTCCCTCATCAAATTTATCCGCAAGAGCTTTGCTGGTAGGTAGTTTCTTTGAAAAAAGAATATAAAATTCGTCTGTTTCAACAGCTTTTGGATGGTTGGTGAATTTTGCTGCATCTTCAGGAGAGAACAGCTTTTTAATAGTTGCATACCCAACAGCTTTAGAAGTCTGATATACTTCAATTCTTCCTGTCAGCATCTTTTTAAAATTCATCGCTTCTTCAGGAACAGTGTCTGCTGTTATTCCGTGTTCTTTATAAATAGCCTCCTGTTTATAACTTATTGTAACTCCAACTTTATATTTTTTTAGATCTTCTATGGTATTCCAGTCAAACGGGTTGCTTTTAAGATGAAAATATACACCTTCATCTTTAATCAGGGATATTTTGTGTGTATAGAACGCAGCCTCACGCTCTGGAGTTCTGTTCCACGGAAAAGTACCGTCATATTGCCCTCTTTCAGCATTTACATAGCTTCTTTTCCATGGAAAATACTCATATTGGACATCTATCCCCTCCGCTTTAAATGCTTCCGTAACAACTTCTTCCAGAAGCTTGCCTTTTGGGTCGGTCTGAGAGGTATAAGGTTCCCAGTCGCCAATCGCCATTTTTACGGTTTCATTTGCAAATACAGTGCAACAAATCAAGCTACTGCCGCAAGCCAGAACTGCTGCTATTAACCAGAACAATGCTATTTTTTTCATAAAATTCTCCAAGAAAGCCACTGCCATTATGGGGTAAAGGCGTTGATTATGCTTTTCCTATCCTCGTGCAAACCTCCACAGCCAGAGCGAATATGATATCTAAAGCCAGATGCTCAATAACAGATTTGTCGTATAAAATTTTGCATTCAGGCAAAAAGTCATCATCTCCATCCCAATAGAGAACAGCAATCGAAACTCGGGGTGTTATTTTGAAAAAATAAGCTGCGTCAGCCATCTCAAGCGATGTGCCATCAAGTTGAACGCATATTTTTTTGAACTGTTCGATGTTGCCACTGAATCGTGAAGATATCAGACCGGTTGGAATTGCATGAGGACCTCGGAAAAATGTTGTGCCGCCTGGAATATCTTTTTCTGATATCCACTCGTTAGAAAGAGGAATATCCTTTGCTTGAAGAAGATAATTTATAATGAAAATATGGAAATATTCATGAGGATCCGAATCTTTGGTGTCAATAGGAGTCGAACCTTTGATATTAGTAGCGACCGAATCTTTGATATTAGTAGATGCCGAATCTTTGATATTATTAGGAGTCAAATCTTTGGTGTCAATGTTTTTTGTGGACATGGAGATGCGGATACGTTCAATTTTTGATTCATAAGGATATATGTTGTATTCATCTCCCCATACAGACAACGTATAGCATTTTTTGAACTCATCGTATCTGCATAACGCCTGCCTGCAAACATCTTCTGGATTCCGTCTGGCTATTTCCCTGAAATGCATTTCATCAACTATAGTTTTCATAAAATTTAGTGCAGGAAACCGCTATCCCTTCAGGGTAGCTTCAGGAATGCACTCCTCCTTCTTAGCTTGTTAGGTAGTTGTAACCATCACATCCATGCAGTTTTAGACAACTTTTGTAGCTTATCCCCTGCACAATACCATGACCAGTAGTAATATTGAAGTACCCTGAAATCCGTACAGCAACACGACCTGTATATTCTCCTATCTTTTTACCTTTTGTTACTACAGCTTTTACAATATCACCTGTTTTAAATCCTTTTACTATTTTTTGAGATTTTGCAGATGTTCTGGGAAAACCATACTTGTCAACTCTACACATCTGTCTTTTCCCATGACCAGTAGCTTTAATATCTAACTGTTTGATTCGATCAATGTTTAAAACTTTAGGTGTGCTTTGCCCCACACATGCCGCATCAATCCAATGTGCTTTAGGCAAACCTCTTTTACTTCTATTGAATTTAGTCAACCCACCACTGCCTGTTTCAACTAATAACCCAATAGCTTTTAATCTATTAAACAATGCCCATCTGGTTGCATTAACTGCTGCTGTATCTTTCAACGGTGCTTTGGTTTGTGCTAAAATGCGTTTTAAAATATCAGGCTTGCTTTTAAGAAACTCCTCAATAGAATTACTATTTTTTTTCTCGTTACATGGGCGACAAGCCAAAGTCAAATTACTGATTCTATCTGAACCACCTTTGCTTTTAGGTTTGATATGTTCTATCTCTAATGGCACATCTTTGTTACCACAATAGGCACATTTTCTACCCCATTGTTGTCCACGATCATAATGTCATCATTTCCTTTTATGACAGTCTTACCTGCATCAATGCCAGTCTTGTCCGTAGAAATGTCGGTTTTGCAACAGGCATCTGATGCAGTCGCATGCGAAACAAA
>JADGBP010000438.1:0-2292 GCA_015231395.1 Desulfamplus sp.
GGCTTGAATCCTATGAGCCCTCATCAGATGCCAGCGTAGTTACTCCGACCACAACACAAGGAACTCAAGGAACAGAAACAAATACATCTTCACCATCAAATGCCGCCACATCATCTTCAACCACATCCACAAGGGTGTCTGTCTCTTCCTGAAGAGTTGCAGACACTGCTTCAATGCCTACTGGACCTCCGTTATAGAATTTAATGATGGTATTGAGATAATTCCTATCTAAAGGAGTCAGTCCTATCTCATCAATCCCCTCAAGAGCTAAAGCATCTTTCACGATCTGTCGGGTAACTTTTCCTTCATATTTTACCTGAGAGTAATCTCTGACTCGTTTCAACAGTCTGTTGGCTATCCTTGGAGTTCCTCTGGATCTCATGGCAAGCTCCATGGCACCAGAATCATTCATAGGGGCTTTTAAAAGCAGGGAGGATCTTTTAATAATGGTTATTAATTCATCAGTTGTATAAAAATCAAGATTTCTGAAAATTCCAAATCGGTCGCGCAGGGGAGATGAAAGCAGTCCCACTCTGGTTGTGGCTCCAATAAGAGTAAAATATTTGAGCCTGTAGCGGTGACTTCTGGCATGAATGCCTTTATCAAAGACAAAATCCACTGCATAATCCTCCATGGCAGGATAAAGAAACTCTTCAACAATTTTGGGGATTCTGTGGATCTCGTCAATAAAAAGAAAATCACCATCCCCAAGGTTGGTTAACATTCCAATAAGATCCCCGCCTTTTTCGAGTGCTGGTCCCGATGTCACAGTGAGGTTCCCACCCATTTCATTGGCAATAATGTGAGATATGGTTGTTTTGCCAAGCCCTGGGGGACCGTGAAGAAGGACATGCTCAAGGGATTCTGTTCGCATTTTTGCTGCTTGAATGGCAATTTTGAGAGTTTCTACAGTCTCTGATTGTCCAACATAATCATCAAAGCTTGCAGGTCTCAGAGAAGCTCCAGCATCTGTTTCTTTGTCTATCAGAAGCTCTTTTGGAGAAGATAGAGATATTCTGGAGCTTTCTGTATTTTCAGACAAATCAGATGAAGAAAATGAACCTGATGAAGAAAATGAAATAATAGAATCACTCATTTTTATGGGCATCTCCTTCAGGATTTACCATGAAAATGACGATCATTTTTATATTTGGGGGTGATTGATACACAATCATGTTTGTTTACCATGCAGCACCGCATCAAAAAGCTGTTCCGGAGTTGAAATGGAAGCATTTTTTTCCATGGCCATAGAGACCATTTTTTTTGCAATAGCACCAGTATATCCGAGCTGGTCAACAAGGACATCAATAACCTGCTGGGAAATTTTTGTCATTACAGGAGAGATAATATAACCCTTGGATGATAGTGGTTGGTTTTGAGCAAAATTTTTTGAATCCATGACAAAATCTTTTGAATCCATGGCAAGATTTTCTGAACTTGTGACAGAGGCTTCTGAATGTGCTTTGTAGCGTTCTGACTCATCAAATGATTGAGATATGAACTGTGAGACTTTGCCATGAAGAGCCGCAACAATTTTCTGGGCAGTTCTCTTGCCAATCCCTTTCAGTCCAGCAAGAAAATCAATATCTTGCTGTTCAATCGCCATGGCAATTTGGGATACCGGTTTTTCCATAGCCTTTACTGCCTTAAGAGGACCAATGGCATCAACTGAAATAAAAATCTGAAAGAAATTCTTTTCATCTTCTGAATTAAAACCAATGAGAATAGGTTTTGGCTGCCTTTCAGTCTGATAGTAGTAGATATAAAGGGAAATAGTTTGTTCAGACAGTGCAGATGCTGTTACTTTTTCTATTACAAATACTGGAAGAAGAATTTCGTATCCAACGTGACCAGCCAGTAGAAGAATCCTGTCTTGTTCAGCTTTTAATATTTTCCCTTCCATATATGCGATCATTCAATAATCCTGTTGATCAATCAAAACCTTTTTTGAATAGTCCGTCTTTAATTTTTTATAAAAGTGAGGAATTTGCCATAAAAATACATTTTGGTTTTAGTACTTCGAGGGTAACTACTCAGGCATTTAACGTCTTGAAATGACTCAATAAAATTTTTGATGTTTTTATCAAACTAATTTTATGGTCATATAACATATTGAAATTATTGATTGGTAATAAATGTCAGTCAGTCAAATCCTATACAGTAAAAATAGAATATTTATTAATATTTATAGTATGTTAAAGTCAATTTAGGTATGCCTGAGTAGTTACCTTCGAGGTAATCAGATTCCGGTCATGGTGATTTACTTTCACAGTGTTCTACCACACCTGAAAA
>JADGBP010000438.1:2301-2477 GCA_015231395.1 Desulfamplus sp.
GGATGATTTAGAAAGTGCCTTACAGATTTTTCAACCTGATATTTATCTGCACTGCCTGTTCCTGAGACCAGTTTTTTTACTTCTCTCACTGAGATTTCATGAATTGATGCACCGGATTTATGTGCGGCAAGCAGAAGCACACCCGTAACTTTCCCAAGTGTGATGCCTGAATTGGG
>JADGBP010000439.1 GCA_015231395.1 Desulfamplus sp.
CTTAATGGCATTGGCCTGAACCCTCTCCCGAATCAAGTCCCGTTCAAACTCTGCCAACGCACCAAATAGATGAAAGAAGAGCCTCCCACCAGCAGATTCATATGAAAAAATAAAAGACGGAAAAAGGGTGGTTGTAAAATGAATCTTGCCATTCGTGATATTCGGCACAGTATTCCCCGTTTTCTTCTGACAGCAGTGGGAATCGGAATGCTACTGATGATTGTGATGGGAATGAGCGGAATCTATCGGGGCTTGATTGAGGACGCACTCCTTCTTGTGGACAAAATCGGTGCAGACCTTTGGATCGTTCAGCACGATACCCGCGGACCTTTTGCCGAAATTTCAAGGATTCCTCTCAAGATGGAGGATCGCATTCTTGCTGTTCCCGGAATCAAAAGCTCGCGTGCCTTTGTTTCCCATACTATACAGGAGGAACGTAACGACAAACCGTTGCGTATTGTTGTGCAGGGACTGTCATGGCCCCAGGACAAAGGAGAATGGATTCCGATGACGAACGGGCGTTGTCTGGCATCAGCACATTTTGAAATGATTGCAGATAAATCACTCGGGTTCAGGCTGGGTGAAAAAATTTATTTGGGAAAAAATGTTTATACAGTTGTAGGTCTGACACGCAACATGGTAGGACAGGGAGGCGATGGTATTGCCTTTTTTACCGTAAGAGACGCTATTGCGATTCAGTTTGACAACTCAGGCGAGGCTGTTCGTTTAGAGCGAGATGCAAGACGTTCCAGAGCGATTCAGCAGGATATAGGAAATAGTCGCCCCGAACTTTTGGACAGATCCTCATTGCCGAATATTCCCGCACTGGCAGGTCCGATGATAAGTGCAGTTATTGTTCAGACTGAACAAGGAGCAGATATTGAAAAAGTGGCAAAAACGATTTCCGGCTGGAAAGATGTATCTGTCCACACCGCAGAAAACCAAAGAAATCTTTTGTTAGATGGCAGTGTGGATAAAGCACGGAGGCAGATAGGTCTTTTCAGGGCATTGCTGGTTGTCATATCTGCAATAATCATGTCGCTTATTCTTTATACGCTGACACTTGATAAAATTCATGATATTGCTATGCTCAAACTAATCGGTGCCCGAAACTCTGTCATTTTAGGACTTATCATTCAGCAGGCAATTATTCTCGGAGGATTGGGATATATACTTGCATTTTATTTCGGGAGATGGATATTTCCCCATTTTCCGAGACGTGTTATCATCACGACCAATGATCTGATCGGGCTTGCTGTGATTGTCTTGGCAATTTCGGTACTGTCAAGCCTTTTGGGTATCTGGAAAGCCATGAGCGTTCAGCCCAATGAGGTTTTATCATGACAACCGAAATCGCTATCGAAGTTTCACATATCAGCAAAATATATGGCTCCGGCAACACCGAAGTCAAAGCTATGTCAGATATTTCATTAACGATTTCTAAAGGAGAAGTGGTCGGACTGCTGGGTCCGAGCGGAGCCGGAAAATCCACGTTGCTTACCGCTATTGGACTGATTAATCCGCCGACATCAGGACAGATCAAAATCGGGACGGTTTTGGTGATGGACGGACCTTTGGAGATGGTTGATATTCGGGAATTTCGTCGCAAACATATCGGCTATGTATTTCAGAAAGCAAACCTTATTCCGTTTCTGACCGCCCTTGAAAACGTTCAGATTGCTTTGGAAATCAATGATGTTCATCATAAAGAGGCTCGGAAAAGAGCAATAGAATTATTTGAATATTTAGGAATTGAAGAACGGAAGGACAGTTTGCCGCATCAGCTTTCAGGCGGACAGCAGCAGAGAGTTGCCGTCGCACGTGCTCTTGCCAACAAACCCGGTCTGATACTCGCCGATGAACCTACGGCAGCTTTGGACAGTTTCAGGGGACGTCAGGTAATGGAGCTTTTTCAAAAGGTAGCACATGAACAGGGGGCAGGAGTTCTGGTCGTTACCCACGATCATCGCTCCTTGGATGTGTTTGATCGTACATTTGAAATGGAAGACGGAACTCTGAACTAAGAGTTAGTTGATTGACTTTTTTCGGATAATCTCCAGCATATCAGACTCATTAAAGATTTTTGCAAATCTTTCACCTTCTCTGGAATTTTTTTTGTAGAACTGTATAACGTTCCGAAGGGCATCTGTTGCCTCACTTTCTGAGAGAAGCCCGTCAATCTCAAGTGCAAGTCTTGGATGTCTGCCAAGATGTCCAGCTAACTGCACTCTGAATCCACGCTTACCTTCGCAGATGGTTCCAGTTGGACAAGCCTCTATACATTTTCCGCACATTAAACACGATGAGAAATCAATTGTTGGTATTTTACAACGTGAGTCTGTGGAGATAGAATTATCCTGAATTTCATGGAAATATCCCTTTATAATAATCGAAGCACATTTAGCTCATACTTTCTTGTCTGACATCATTGTTTTTAGAATCTTTGTATTTGGGGGTGTAAGACCTAATCCTCGAA
>JADGBP010000043.1 GCA_015231395.1 Desulfamplus sp.
AAGGAAAATGGGCATTGGGGTTTCAGGACACTCCATATTCTGGTCAAATAGAGTGTCCATTTATTCAAAAGCAGTAAAGCTCCCGTAAACATGTTTATAGTAGAGATATTAAGGACGCTGATTAAACTATGCACTAAAAATTACTATTACTCAATGTTTACAGCACCAGCGGTGGCAGTATTATTTTTACCAGCCGAGATTGCAGTATTATTACCAACTGCAGTATTAACAACGCTACCTCCAACCTTGGACTCTTTTACATTTACAGAGCCAGCTACAGCAGTATTCTTTTCGCCAGCTGCAATTGCAGTATTATTACCAACTGCAGTATTAACAACGCTACCTCCAACTTTGGAGTCTTCAATATTTACAGATCCAGCTACAGCAGTATTATTTTTACCAGCCGAGATTGCAGTATTATTACCAACTGCAGTATTAACAACGCTACCTCCAACCTTGGACTCTTTTACATTTACAGAACCTGCAGTAGCCGTATTCTTTTCGCCGGCCGAGATTGCAGTATTATTACCAACTGCAGTATTAACAACACTACCTCCAACTTTAGAACCTGCGAAAGCAAGTGAAGCAGACAGGGCAATAATAATAGTATACGATATTATTCTTTTAGTCATTCTTTTTCTCCTCTGTTAGATAATTATGTTATTTTAGAATTTGTACATAAAAAAACTAATTTAAATATAACCAGTAAAGCTAAAGTTTGCACAACAGTTTTAAAATGAGTTAATAATGTTTTGTAATTGTTTAATGTACACCTCCTCTGTTGCCTTTTAATTGTTACGGGAGCTTTACAGCTTTTGAATAAAAAACGGCGACCTAAAAATCCAATAAGAGCCTATTGTCAATAATAGACATCTTGCTAAAATAAACCCTTTATTTAGAGCTTAGATTTCGCTCATTTTATTTGTGTTGTATTAATTAGATAAGCACAACATATTGTGTTTAACATGAGGGGTATGAACCCAAGCTTCGCAATCAATTAAAAGGCTATTTTTGGACACCCCAGCTCAATAGATGTCGCTGTATCCCATTTGTGTTTTACATACAATAACGCTTATATTGTCTCTACTTCCTGATTTTTTTGCGGAACTTACTATTCGTGACGGAATTTCATAAAAATCGTCTTCTTTTTGAATAATTTTTTGTATAGCTTCGTCAGAAAGTATATTTGACAATCCATCACTACAAAGAAGATAGATATCATTAGGTTGATATATACCGTAGTTCATTTCTATTTTAACAAAATGCTCTACTCCCAATGCTCTTGTAAGGATATTCTTTTTTGGTTCAATTCCTAATCGGTCGGCTTTAACCCACTCTTCATATAACGAATGATCGGTAGTCAAACGTTCAATGAGAGATGATTTGTACTTATACAAACGACTATCTCCCACATGAAACCAAATAATATATCCACTGTTTGTTAAATAAAAACCAACAATTGTAGTCCCCATATATCTTGCCAAATCCAGTTGTCTGTTCTGCTCAAAAAGGAAAAAATTTGCCTCTTGAACAGCATCTTTAATTACAGACCACATACAACCAACTTCAAAGGGCAGGTTACAAGATATAGTAATATCTTGTAGTGTTTTATGGATAACCTCCTCATCTAAAGCATTTTGTATTATCTTAATTGCTGTTGTGCTTGCTTCCGCACCTTTTTCTTGTCCACCCATTCCATCTGCAAGTAACATAAATCTTCCATTGTTATCAAGGAAAATAGAGTCCTCATTTGTTTGTCTGACAATACCAACATCAGACTCTCCACACGATATACTTAATGATGAAGTGACTCGCAATTTCAAATTCTCATTGTTGTATTTTTGAACAGGATTCAATTTGTTGATTCACTCCTCATAAGCGTTTCAAGAAAATTCTTTGGGTCTTTTGTTTCCTTCATAACTTTTTCCAAATGCTTTTTCTTGACCTCATTACTATCTTTTAACTCATCATCAAATGATAAATTTTGGGTATTCGGCATATCTTGCAAACTATCTGCTATCTTTACTTTGCCTTGTTCAGTCATCCCATCGGATGTATTGGTTGAATCATCATCTGTAATCCTATCAAGAAATTCTTTTGGATCTTTTATTTCTTTCAGGATTGTAATACCTACAGGATCTACTATCTTGTTCTCTGAAATTTCATTTGAGTAATTATCAATGTTTTCATCTACGGAGAGATTTGGCTTAAAGCTTGCTGTAGCAGTTTCTTGCTTATCCGACACTTCCATCTCAGCCCGATGGACTGGTGGAGCCTGTGGCTTTTCACTTGTATCTTTACGACTTATATCAGGGATATTTATATCTTTACGACTTGCATCAGGGATATTTTGAATCTCATGAAAAGCTTCATTATTTATTTTATCGGGAAAGGCAGCTGGAATTTTGTTTGAGTAATTATTATCAATGTTTTCATTTACTGAGAGATTGGGCTTAAAGCTTGCTTCTATGGCAGTTTCTTGCTTATCCGACACTTCTATCTCAGCCTGATGGACTGGAGCGTGTGGCTTTTCACTTGTATCTTTGCGACTTGCATCGGGGATATTTTGAACCTCATGAAAAGCTTTATTAGTAATTTCATGGGGCACATCATTCGTTTTCCATAGATACTTGTATGCAAATAGAACGCTACCGACTACCAATAGACACGCCACAAAAAGATAAAGCATACGCCTCATTTTCGTTGGGCTATTGTTTGCATCCCTTGTAAAATCAGTCTTTTCATAGATATCTGTTAAAAAAATGGTTTTTGTATTATCGATTTCAATATTGTGATTGTTTTGAACATCCGTTGAATTTTTTTCAAATTCGCTTTGATGTCTCGATACATAGAGAGTCTCCTCTCCATGGCCTGGCTGATTTAAAAATATTGATCGGATTGCAATTTTAAAATCATCCGCAGAAGTATATCTATTGGATGGAAGTTTGGCCAGTGCAGTCTGAATCACCTGATCAATAAGAGGCGGCAGTTGTGAATTCAGTTGACTTGGGGAAACAGGATCTTCATTTAGTATTTTATGCATCATAGCTGTGATTTCAGATGCATAAAAAGGTTTTTTACCTGTTAACAGTTGATAAAAAATAACTCCGGCAGAAAAAAGATCAGATCTGAAATCTATTTTTTCCCCTCGGATTTGCTCCGGTGACATGTAGGATGGGGTTCCCAATAATGAACCAAATTGTGTCAACTCTGAAGACTCAAACGTTGCTATACCAAAATCAGCAATTTTAATTGTATAATCTGACATAACAATAATATTTGCTGGTTTGATATCTCGATGTATGACACCGTGTTCATGAGAATGAAATAATGCATCAAGGAGCTGATCCATTATTTTTACAACATCCTCTATTCTATTAAATTTCTTATTATCATCAAAAAAGACTTTTAATGCAGTTCCTTTGACGATCTCCATGACAATGAATGCCGTTTCAGGAGTTTCAATATAGTCAAAAACAGAAACAATATTTGGATGATTCAGCCTTCCAGCCATCTGTGCTTCTCTTTCAAAACGAGCCATTATTTCATTGAGGTTGGCTCCTTGATCCTGAATCACTTTTTTGTTGATGGTCTTAATCGCAACTTCTCGTTTAATAATTGGGTCAAATGCTTTGAAAACGGTACCCATAGCACCTTGACCCAATTCTTCAATAACTTCATATTTTCCGATTTTATAAGGAACAGCTTCTTTCATTCTATTTGCCTTCCCATTTTTGACTCGGTCAATACTAATTTATTACCCCTGCATTTATAATGCGAACACGTCTATTTACACCTGACTCAGGTGAATTCTTATCATAGAGTTCTGTTTCTCCCTTTCCCTCAGTAAATAGACGATTAGAATCAATATGGTGTTTTGATATTAAGTATTTTTTTACTTCTTCAGCACGCCTACTTGACAAGTGAAGGTTTAAGACTTCTGATCCGCGAGCGTCCGTATGTCCTTCCAATAAAAAATAATATTTTTTTAGTCCATCATTATTAAGAGATTTTCCTATATAATCAAGTGTTTCCATTGCTTCATTGGTTAGTTCATATGAATTTAACTTAAAATGGATTGCTAAAGAAACGGATCTTGGTTGAGCTTTTTCTTCAGAAGTTACAAGACCTCTTGTATTGACTTTAGCAGGGGGGGTAAGTATTTTTACAAGATCTTCAACATCATGAATGCCTTTTTTAAAGTATAATTCTTCAACAAATCCTGGGGATGCAAATACAGATAACACAACACAAACCATACAACTAAATACAAAACGTCTCATAAGCAACCTCCTTGATTAATAGTGAGTAACCTCTACCTTAAAGGGTAGCTGTTACAATAGTGTTTAATGGCTTGCATCCCCTACCCTAAAGGGATAGGGGTTTTACGCCATTATCTTATAAATTATGTAAAAAAACGCAAAATACCATATTCCCAACTATTAGACGTGTTGCGTGATAAGCTATTCTTTCAGCAATTCAACCCAATTGTCTTCCCAGCAACAGGAATGTGTGTAGCCTTCTATAACCATTATTTTAGTTTTTGAATAATTTAACATTCTATGACAATATGCCCAAATTATTTCTTCACCAACTACTGAATCCTTACTTCCCACAAAATGGACTTGAGGAATGTTTTGTACTTTTTTTGCGTAATCTGAAGCATTCAAAGATGCGTGTAACGGCGTAACTTTGTGCTGATTTGTCCAGAGAACATGGTCTAAATTTGCTGCAATAGTAGTGATTTTTAAGATGTCATTCCGAAAGACCGCAAGAAGAATTGCAATAGTTCCGCCACCGGAAAAACCGACCAGTTTAATTTTATCTGTTTTAGTATATTTTTTTAATTCATTTAATGCATAGCTCATAGAGTCAATAATTTCGGATGAATATCTATGAGATGTCCAATATATTGCATTATTTTTACATTTAATATCATTTTGTCCAATGTACATACATGGTCTTGCCAAATATGCAATTTTCAAATCAGGATCAATAGTAGCTAAAGCAAGTGCTACAGACTTTTTAGGTGTTGGATTGCTTGAAATAACGTATCTATTTTTCCAAGCCTGACCATCACCTTCAATATATACAGTCAGAACTGTACCAGAGCCACTATTTTTTACTAAAGCTTCAATATTAAAACCATCACTTTCAATAGAAAGTTTATCAAAATCGCTTTTAATGGCTGATAAATAATTATTACTTGGCATGCAACCAAAAGCTAAAGAAATAAATAGAATGAGTATTGAACAAGGCAAAAAGAGTAAATTATAAAAATTATAATAAAAACATAAGCAGCTTCGCTGCAATTGTTTTAGGATTGAAATTTCTGAGCAAAAACATAGGCATTGTTGATATGATTGTTGTTGGATTGAAATTCCAGAACAAGAACATTTCATTTTTTAGAATCAACTAACATGAAGTCAATGCCCACCAAATTAATCATTGGTTTCTGATCTGACAAATTGTATTTTTTCAACAATATAGGCATTGTAACTTTAATATAATTCAGTGCCTCTTTAACGGAGATATTACCATCTATTGGAAGTTGATCCGCATTTCCCTTGATTCCTTCAAGAAAGGTAAAGGTAAAAAGACCATGCCCAAGGTCAATCAATTCAAATGCAAGTTGTTCTTTTGTTGTAGCGGCTGCCAAATGAATCCCTGACAATCGACTGAGCAATGCAAACACTTTTTGATCTTTAAATGCATCGATTATGGCACCTGACTGGCAGGCATCAATCAATAACAAAATCTGACGTGCACCGATATTTGTTGTTCGCGACGTGAGTATTGATGAAGAAAGCCCTTTATTTGCAAAATCTTCAGATGTGTCATGTGGAAGAAAGTACCATTCATTTTTGTCCACAACGCCGTGACCTGCAAAATATATAAATACGGTATCTTGCGGAGGTAAGTTTTGCAAAGAATAAAATAACGAATTAATATTGCTTAATGTAGCATTCTTATCATATAGTTCATAATAGTTATATACATCAAAATCTTTTGAATGAACCCTTTCAATCGCTTTCAATATCCCTTGGGCATCTGCGACAGAATAGTCAAGATCCTTAATATTTTCATCTTTATATTGATTGATTCCTATACCAACCATGTGTAGTGTGGTTTCCATGTGATCGACAGGACTTGAATAAAAAACCGTTTTATCTACAGCTTCGCTCTCAATTCGAGTATGACTAAAGGCAACAGCCTTGATCTGGTTTTCTCCATCCACAAGGTCAACCAGATATGTTTTCACTTGATGTGGTACTTTGTCTTTTTTTTGGACAACCGATTTTATATTAAACTCACCTAATGCTTTTTTATTGTGATACAGTCGGATTTCATCTATCCCGCCTCCTTGGTCAACCGCTTCAACGATTACTTCTATGACCGCACGATTCTCACTCTGACCGGATCCGGATATAGAGCCTGTGGAAAGCGTTAAAAGGGGGGGTAATTGAAATCCATTAGAGATATCTTCAACTGGTTGAACTCTTTTGATAATTTTCCCCTGAAGTATATATCCCAGCAAGGCAGGCTCATAATAGTATGTCAAAAACTTGTCAACGCTATATGCACTCTTCTCAACTGCCCACTGAACAGATTCAAGCGTATCTTCCTCTTCTCCATAAAGAGTTCCATCAAAAAAACCTTCAGGCGTTACAACTGCCCACCCTTCACGCATGACAATAATACGTGCGGCTTCTTTATTTTGACGCCAATCCCAAAATCGTGTTGTTTTATCTGAGCTGGCTGAAAGTAAAAAATTATCATTTTGATTAAAACAGATTGAATTTACACTTCCCTCATGTCCTGCAAGAACTATCTCACTTTTATTACCAACAGGTGATATTTTGATTAACCCATCATCTGATCCTGTTGCAACATATTTACTATTATGTGTAATAACAACAGCTTTCACGGAGGAGTTGTGTCTTTTTTCAGAAAATATTTTTTTACCAGTTGCTAAGTTCCATAATTCAACTTTTCCACTTTCAAGTCCTGCCGCCAGCACATCATCAACAGAAGTGTCTATTGAGTAAACAGCCCCCTCTTTTCCATCAATTGTAAGAATATTTTTAGCGGAAAAGAAATCCCATATCCTAATAGTCCCATTGGCATGTCCGGTGATAACCCTGTCTCCTTTACGATTAAGACTGAGACAAAGAGTGTCATTCATTTCACTGCTGGAATAGGTACGTTTTATAGTTCCTAAGCTTATATCAACAAGTTTGACAGAGCCTTGACTTGTAGATGCAAGCCAGCCCCCCTGTTGAGCAATTGCAATCAATGAAGATATGGCACCTGAGCCTATCGAAATCGTCTTATGAAAGCTTTGGTCACGGAGACTCCATAAATCGATATCACCTTTTTTTGTTCCAGTGGCAATATAGTTGGAATCTTGAGAAAATGCCGTAATAGTAATTGCTCCATTATTAGAATACAAATCTTGAATTTTTTGTCCGTCTTTTGTATTCCAAACTTGTACGGAACCACTGCCGCTCACCGTTGCAAAAAAAAGTCCATCAGTACTAAAAGCCACCCCTCCCATTGGTTTTGAATAGCGGGAAGTTACTTTAAAAGTTGGTTTTATTGCTTGACGGATATTTTGTCTTACCGCTTTTGTAATAATTGAGGATGGTCTGAATGCAATTGCATTTTCACAAGTTATGGACAGTAAAAAAAACAGGACTAACATACAATTACAAACGAGTTTTATATTAAATTTGTCTCTTTTTGCGAATTTCTTCATGTCCATGTGTCCTTGATTTTAAAAAAGCAAAAAACATTGATTGTCTTGACATCGCTACTTCAAAAAAAAAGGGGCTACCCACTTAAGACGGGAGAGATGCTTTAAAATAAAAATTTGTGGAAATCCTTGAATTGAGGCCTCCAAGTAACTTCTCCATATATAAAAATTCTTAGAAATATCTTTTTTAATTGCAAAGCATATACCCCGTAGCTTGCTACGTGGGTTCTATTGCTTAAGCAAAACCCGACCCGAAGGGGTAAAATTCCGTAATACCCCGTCCGCTTGCGGCGGGGATAGGAATTTTAAGGGTTTTGCCAATTTATTAAAAATATTTTGGTTTTAAGTGGGTAACCCTAAGTTCTTATTCAAAGATTAGGACTACATATTAGAATGCATATCGAATGTTTAGCATTCCTGTCAATTGATCCTGATCCTCTCTGCCCAATTCAGTGGTCAAATTAAAATCAAAAGAGAGATTATTTATGACTGTTAGTCTAGCACCAGTACCCAAGGTGAATGCATCTCGATCATATGACAATATGTCCATTTTTTCATATGTTGTATCATAGCTATATGCAAGATTTGCGTAAGCTTCGAAATTAGCATTGATCAAACGTCCAATTTCCGTACCTACCGTAATTGTGCCAAGCTCTGTTGTTTCGTTTTTGTTGAATATTTTCTGTTCATGGTCTTCGTTCCTAAAAGTGTATTCAGCAAAAGCCGTCAAGTTCGTTGTTTCATTTATGGAATAATATCCATTCACGTTGGCTGAAATAAACCATCTTTTAGAATCAAAAGACTGGTTCTCTATACCATTCAGTCTATCTTGATCAATATTAAGCCAAGAATATGAACCCATAACATCAAAGCTTATCATATCGTTGAAAAGGAATCCAAAATATGGGATCAAAGATATGCCATCTTGATCAATATGACCAAGATTAAATGTAGTATCTTGATCATTGTTTTCATAGCTTAATGCAACACCAGCGAGAATTTTAGGAGATATTTGATAATCCGCACCAATGATTCCCATTCCAAGTGTAGCGTCTGATTCGGTTTCTTTTTTATCATTTTCGCTTAATGTAAGACTTAAGTTAGACCAAACACCATACTTTGCAGTATCATCACCTGCTGATAGTCCCATAGGGGGTTTAAACCAATAGTCAGAATTTATCAGACCCACTTTAGACGTGTTAGTGGCGGGTGTATAGTTTGGAGCAATTATTTCGGATATACGGCTACTGATGACATCCGTTGTCGTACTGACGACTATACGTATATTCTGGGTATTTGTTGTTCGAATAGCTTCTTCTTCTATTGGCATTGTTATTTTGTTTTTCATAATAAATTTAGAGTCATTTACTCCACTATCAACTGTAGTGGTTCCCATAAGCACAGATGGTGATGATACAAAAACAAGCAACATGAGGATGGTGGGCAATACAAGTTTTATTTTATTCATTTTGTAGTCCTTTTCAATTTTTTATGATCCTGAAAAAAGTAAATTGACGTTTCAATATTCTAATATCCAAGTATTTAATATTCCAATATTCTTATTCACACAACAAACAAAAAGTCTCAAAATCAAAACGTATTTTTTAAAGATTTAATTTGAAGGATTATAGGTGAATTCAACTATGTCCTTGAGCTCATCTTCGTTTAATTTATCGCTATATTCTGTTCTTTGATTCCCATTAAAAACAGTAATAACATATGAACTACTATTAGTTCCTTGAGAGTGTTTTTTATAGTATTTCAATTGAACTTTATAATTCCCTTTGGGAGCATGTTCCCAAACAATGTTTTCTTGAGGATCCAGAGAACAAATAACGGCATTTTTATTTGCATCAACATCCAATTCCCCTACTAATCCGTCACAAGTGCTTTGTGTATGTTTATAATATATTTTATTCCCACATGGGTCATAAACATGTAAATCCAAATCATTACAATCTGACCAACGAAGATGAACCCTTACATCTCCAGATTTTCCATCTCCATCAAAACATTTCAGGTTTTTTGAGTACTCGGTTTTTTCCGAACAATGCCGATTGAAATCTGCACATTTTTTATCCGAGCAATTATGGGCAAAAGTAACGCTCTTAGGTTCGTAACCAGGTATGGGAGTTCCGTTCTTACCTACAAGAGATGCTTCAAAAGTATAGAATCCTGGTGCCATAGGTACTTCTCCGGTCAGAGGAATTCGAAATAAATCTCCAACATTATAGTCAGAGACAGAAAAATATCTATCTACAAATGGCACAGGATTCTGATTTTCTACTAAGGTGTATTTATTACCAAATAAATAGACATAGTAAAAAGAAAGCCCTGGATTCCATCCATATTCATATGGAAACTGAGTAAGTTTGATATACAGTTTTGCTGCTTGCTGGTTTGCAGTATCTGTGAACAATTTTAGTGCCATTACGTTGGGATCATTAGGAGCACTAATGAAATCATTGCCAATGGCTGAAGTTGATATGGCTGTTATTGCTATGAATGCAATTGCCATAAAAATAAATACATGCGTTTGTTTCAATCTTTTTTTCATTTTTTTCCTCCATTTTTAAAGTTATAATGTATTGACTTTTGTTTCTCTATACTGATTTTTGAGATCCTTTATTTTCCTATGTACACTTTCTGAATCAAGAACCCCATTTTTAGGGAATCCCTTCTTCCAAAAAGAGTCAACTACTTTTGGGGTGATATATAAGGAGTCATTCGTCCACATGTTATATTCTTCTTGACTCATAAATCCTTAGTTTACCAGATCAGCAAAAGTATAGGCACTTAATTTATTAACGTTGTAAATGCAGATAGTAAATATTAATCCAAAAAACAAAACTCGCTTCCAAATATTTTTCATCAGCC
>JADGBP010000440.1 GCA_015231395.1 Desulfamplus sp.
GTTCTTGAGGTCAAACGGGGTAGAGGCTTCGTTAAGCGTGATTTTACGAATTTCTTCTTGTTGCATCTTCTCATCAAGAGTCCTGATATCGTGAACCGGTATATCCATTGTCAAATTATCGGTCTCAACTGGAATCTGCACTGGTATCGTGCCATCTGCCATTGTGTCTTTCATACGGAAAGAACTTCTGAGCACCTCATGTCGGCGTATAATTTCATTCAGTGCACGTTTAAATGCCGAAATATTGAGAACTCCGTTCAGGCGGATAACCATCGGAGGCATGTTGAATGCACTGGAGTTGCCGTGATCGAGTTGGTCAAGAAACCAGAAACGTTGTTGAGCCGTGGATAGCGGCAGACCTATGGATTCACGAGGCTGTAAGGGAATAGGAGCGTCGATTGATGTGTCAGTTTCTGATAATCGGTTCGGTTGTGGTAATTTGCCCGGTTTTGATAGTGTTTCAGATTGTGAAAGTATAATTAGGATATCTTTCTTGTATGCCCCTATTTTTTCACGCAGTGGTTGAGTCAACGCACCTTTTGGTGCGTTATAACGCAAGGCTCCATTTTCTACTGTCAGTTTTATATCCAGCAGTTCGAGTTCTGCCAGTAAATCGTTTGCTTGTTTCATAACATAAAATCCATATTATTGAGGTTTGATGCTCACATTGGTAATATTTGATAAATCAGAAAAATGAGCTATTAAAGCTACTAAATATTTAGCTCTTTTTGCAGTTTTTGGAGTAATAGCTCAAGTTCGTTTATATTTTGTTTCAAAAGATCATCTTCATAAGAAACAGGCTTTTTTAATATCTGCTGAAGAATCTGGATTCTTCCAATAAACTCGCCTTCTTTTCTGCCTTCTTGCTTTCCCTTTTCCAACCCCAGCTTCAACCCTTCTTCTCTGGCAAGATACATTTTGGTATTATAATCTCTGACCCATTTCATGTGAGATTCATAAGCTTCTACCATTTCGTCATCTCGTGTGAATGCTACATATTTTTCATGTGCTCTTTTGAATGTATCATCTTCTTTTATTAGAATTTCCATAAGAGTGTCCTCCTTCTCTATACCTTCCAGTTTTAGATAATAGAGCCATTTTTCAAGCTGTTTGTCCATTTTGAGACCAAAATTCTTGAATTTGGGAAGTTCAAGAAAATGTATGACAAGATGGTCAGTGAGGATAAAATCTGGATGTTTAGGAACCGGTTTTAAATAACCTGCCCATTTACCTCACCCCCCAGCCCCCTCTCCATATCTGGAGAGGGGGAGTTTGGGTAAGTTATTTCGGACTCATTCCTTAATATCTCTCAGCACAAATGTTGAGTGATATTTTTCGAACTGCCTGAACATTTCAAATTCAAGGATATTTATGCAGACTACTGGAAACAACGTAATATATTTATTGCCTTCATTCAATTGAGATGAATAGAGTTTTGCCCAATAATAAAGACTTCTTGCCAGTACAGCGTTTATAAAACTGAGAAGCAGGTCTTTATGCTCTTCTGTTCCAAGAAGGTATTTTATGAAAATATCTGATGTTGGTTTGATGTATGGCATGGCTTCTTCATTCTCCTTTTGAAGATAAACTGCAAAAAGTCCATGATCATCGTTTAGGTCACTTTGATATGGTGACTCTCAGGTCGTTACCATAAAAATACTGTTTGATTTTCATTATTCGGGGTGATCGGATTCCTACCATGAACGTTTAATGTGTTTTTACAATTTTATGTAAATCTGGAAATTGAGTCATTAGCGTTACTAAAGAACGAAGTGCCTGATTAACAGTTTCAGAATCATGGAAATATTGCTGTATATCAGGATCAAGCCTGACTATGCCTTTTTCAAATGTCATTTCCTGAATTTCTGTTGTGCCGTCTGTCTTAAGAATTTTAATTGTATATCCTTTATTTATAGGACGGTAATGTTTTCCGCGAACAGCACTTTTAAAATCATATTCAGGACGTAACTCGTCTTCATTATTATTTGATGATGATTTATTAATATTCTTCATAGGTTTTACGCTCCTTTTTTGTAGCTTTTCTACAACTTATGATCCGAATAGTTTCTTCATGTTCCGTGTAACTTACTACAATTAAACGTCCCTGTAATGAATATCCAATACTGATATATCGCTCCTCATAATTTGAATGGTCGGGATCATAAATAGTGGCAATGCCAAGATCATCAAAAACAGTTACACCCTCCTGAAAATTTACATGGTGTTTGTTTATGTTGATATCTGCTTTTTCTTCATCCCATTCAAATAAAAAGTTCATATTGCTTAGGAATGAGTCTTAAATAACTTACCCATTTCGGAATAGTCCACTGTTGATAGGCGTGTATTCCCGCTTTGTAAATGGGAACTTTATTTCGTGCTCATTCCTTAATCCACTCAAAAATAAAGTTACTCCCTGCTGTCTAAAACATTGTCATTTTTATATTCCAAATTTTATAAAATCAAAAATCGTAAC
>JADGBP010000441.1 GCA_015231395.1 Desulfamplus sp.
GGTTTACCTGATATTCAAGAGGGATATTTATCATGGATATTGCTCTGCTTCTGCATTTTACAATTATTTTCAGTCTATAACCAGAAACGAAACAAGCTCAAAATCATCTGTTGTCTCTGATGCAAAATTATAAAATTCTTGAGCATCATTAAGAGTAGGTTTGCCATCAGGAAGCAGACCAAAATCTCCTGGATAACGAGCGTCAATATAAAGATTATCAAGCATTATCAGCAAATCCTCTTCTTTTTCATCACATTGCACTTCTGCCAAATCAACCAGTGTCTGCAACTTATGAATTTTAGGAATACGTATCTTCTTAAATTCAAGCAGTGCTTTTAATGATTTCTCAACTGCCTGTTGAGCGTGAAAAGCAACAACAGGTGTCAAATATTCACTAACAATTAAATATTTGATGCTTTCTAAATCCAATTCTGCTGCTTTAAGCCACTCCATGCAGATATTATTATTCATTTTAGTCTGATTCCTTTCTGCATGATTGTCTGGCTGAAAAGGCTGTTCATCTCAACAAATTTTTGATGCATTCCTTTTGTATGTGTTATTACATCTATTGGAATATGTTTTTGCAAGTCCCTTATTGCTTTGGATACTTTCAATGTGATTTCTTTTTTTTCATTATAATTCTTAGGAATAAAATTGCCTTTTGTTACAACATAAATGTCCAAATCACTATCATCATTAGGTGTTCCCCATGCGTAACTTCCAAAGAGAATAATGATTTCTGGTTCAAGGGGAGTCAGCCGTTCAATAATCTGCTGTTTTACAGTCTCTATATTCATCATTATCGTTACTCCAGCCATCTGATTGTTGGAATTATAGTTTTTCAAGCTAAATAAACTCAACCGTATATGTCTGTTTCTCTCCGCCGCTGTTACGGTCAATCAAGGCACTGAGCATTCTAAATGTCCAATCTTTCAGGGAAATATCATCATCAAAAGCACTGTCGCGGAAAATGAATTTTATCGGCAGGGGTTCTATTGCTGCTAACTTGTCCACAAGCTCTTTTGTGATTTCCTGCTCTAAACATACAACAAAACTATCTGCAAAAATATAGGTTCTTCCACCAATGGCAGACAGCTTTTCAACATTACATGAAAGAGGAATATCAGCTTGACGCAGCATTATCTCATAAACAACATCAAAGTCTGTAAACTGCGGGGTAAAATCAAGTTTATCTTTATCAGACGCATTTTTTTGGTAGTGGTCAAATATATCAGCACCTTTTAAATCCTGATGCAGCCAGTTGATGTTGGTATCTCCAACTCTGAAAACCTTAAAGCCGACATCAAGATTTTCAATTCCCTCTTTCTCTTTGTTCTCTTCAAGGATTTTCTTGCCAGCACGGCGGATTCGTTCTTTACCAATTTCGCAGATATTTTTATAACCAGCTTTAAATGCTTCGGAATTTTCATCACAGGTTTCAGGAAGTTGAACCATTATGTATTTGCGGTTGCCGTTGTCTTCGGCATTAAGCTGCATTACTGCGTGGGCGGTAGTGGAAGAGCCAGAGAAGAAATCAAGGACAACACTTGATTCATCTGAGATTATCTGTTGTATTAATTGATAAATCAAATCAACACTTTTAGGATAGTTAAAAAATTGACCATCAATTAAAGTTCTCAATTCTTTAGTTGCAAAAGAATTGATTTTTGTATCTAATAGTGAACTAAATGGTTTTGTTTCTGAACGTAATTCAGATAAATGTCTTTTATATGTTGGAGTGCCATTTCGATTCTTTGGAAAGATTACTTTATTCTCTAATATGAGACGTCTCATTCTCTCTTGCTCATATACCCAAACGCGGTTGGGGTTACATTGATAAGTTATACCCGTGTTGGGGTCTGTAATAGGATAATATAAGTTTGGTCTTTCTGAAGCTGTTTTATTACAGGTTAAATTATCAACAGCCCATGCTCCTCTTAAATCGTTATCTGGATTTTTGTAATTTGAAAAATCTTTTTTTACTCCAGCCAACAATCCTCTATTAGATTTAAAGCAACATAATATATATTCATGATCATTAGAAACTCCGTTTTGTGAGTCATTTGAACCCGTTCTTTTTTTCCAAATAAAACCAGCAACAAAATTTTCCTCCCCAAAAACCTCATCACAAACCTTTCTTAAATTAGCCACTTCCCCATCATCAATGCTGATAAAAATAACCCCGTCATCTTTAAGCAAATCCTTTGCAACTCTCAATCTTGGATACATCATATTCAGCCAATTGGTATGATAGCGGTTGTGGTCTTTGCGATTTACAGTGTATCTTTCGCCTAAATCTGACACATCACCTTCTGCAATGTCGCTCTCTTCTTTGGTCATTCTGAAATTGTCGTTATAAATGAAATCATTGCCAGTGTTGTAAGGCGGGTCAATGTAAATCATCTTTACTGCACCATAGTAATTTTGACGGAGCAGCTTGAGGACTTCGAGGTTGTCGCCTTCAATGTAGA
>JADGBP010000442.1 GCA_015231395.1 Desulfamplus sp.
CCTTAAATGGTTGGAGGCAATCAACTATACTTTTGGGAAATCCCCATCCCGAGACAATCTTCCGTCCACAGGACCTTGAACAAGAATGGACGATGCAAGCAGCGGCAGTGCGGCATTTTTTGCTCCACTGATCTGAACCTTGCCATTTAAAGGTATTCCGCCTGTTATTTCAATTTTATCCATATTAAAGTTGATTCCTTGGTTTGACTTGACTTGTTTTAGTTCGATTTAATTAAGCTTGCTTTTATTTTTTGAGTTGAATCTTTAGAGTTTGAGTTGAATCTTTATAAAACAATTATTTTTTATGCTGTTCATAGGCATCTAAAAACTCATTCCTTTTAATACCGGACTGAGTGAGAATGGTTCGTAGTGTTGAGCCTTTTAAGGTTTTATGATTCGGTATAGTCAGTGGTGTAGAAGTTTCATTCTCATTTTCCCTTATCATTGAGATGTGATTACCAATTCGTAATATCCGAAAACCCAATTGGTTAAGTGTTTTGAGAACATCTGTAATAGGTACGTCAGAGGGAAATTTTGTTATCATGCGGATATTCTCGTATCTGTCACAAAGGCATCCATGATGGGATATTCATCCAAAATACCATTTCCAAATGTTTCAATATGAAAATAGATTGCGGATTTTACATCAGCCAGAGCCTCTTCATAGGTATCTCCCTCTGCTACAATTATCCCTTTTAATCCAAGAGGATATGCTACATAACCATCAGGGTGTTTTTCGACAATTACTTTGATTGCTCTAATCATATTTTCATCTTTCATTATATATTTTCCCTTTTTCTATTGACTCTCCTGCAAAACTCAATTTTCATTCAGTAAAATCAATGACCAAACTTCAGCTTTGCAGGAAGTCTATTGTTGATACGCTATTTCCTGAAATCATATTTAAAAATTAGAAAGTCTGATTTTGACTATACACCGTTTGTGGTTTTCAAACGGAAGAAAATACTCCTCTATCTCTGTTGTAATGTCCTTTCGGTCGACAAGAGGGGCAAGTTCATCTGGTTTCAATTCCCCTTTCATGGCAAGTATTGTGCCCTGCTGTTCAGTTTCCTTTTTCTTGATTAGAGGAAGTCCCATCTCTATAAATCCACTTAATGCTGTGAATGCCCTTGAGATTACAAAGTCAAACTTATGAGCATATTCAGGCTGCTTTGAAAGATCTTCCGCACGACAATGAACGGCTTTTACGCCAGTCATGCCTGTTTTTCGTATAAGATTGTTTATAAAGCTTATCTTTTTTTCTGAAGCGTCAACCATGACAACGTCCAGTGATGGATTAACGACCTTGAGCGGCATTCCTGGAAAACCTCCACCTGATCCAAGATCAATCACTCTTGAACCATCCGGAATATAAGGGATAATGGCAATCGAATCTATAAAATGCTTAAGAGCTACGTCAAATGGATTTACAATTGCGGTCATGTTAATTTTTTTGTTCCATTTAATCAACTCTTCCGCATGGCCGGTAAAGAGGTCAAGCTGTTGCAGGGAAAGCTCAATTCCAAAAGCTAATGAACCTTTGGCAACAATTCCCTGCCAATTCTTATCAAAGGAGGTTGTCTCCCGCATATCATTGTGCTGTGTTTTTTTCATATAGTTTTCCAGATAATTCAATTGAATTGACAAGCGTAGGGGGCAATCCCTTGCGGTTGCCCTTCTTCAAAATTGAGAGACCAAAATATTTTTCTGAAAATCTATAGATGGGTCTGCTTTCTCTTTATTGACGAAGCCTATTTGTATTTATTTGTAATACACATGTTGCCATAGTTTTTTAACCCCTTTTTTCTTTATCGCCCAGAGCTGAAGCTCCGGGCTAAATTTTACCCAAGCCCACTTAGTGGGCTTTTCTATCTCGCCGAGGGGTTTACCCCCCACGGCGAAGGATTGAATAGAAACTAAATATGACCATTCAGATTATAATAAGCCATACCACCGCCCTCTACGTAAAGCTGCATTTCCGTTTTTGTAATCTCCTGAGTGCCAATCATAACTTTACCACTGCTGATAACCAACTCCAAACTGCCATCAGTAAAATCTAAAGTCTGAGGCGTTTTGGTTGCTGGAATTTTAATAAATGTACCTGTGGAAATATTTCTTAGATAAACTGTTGCACCTGAACGGTAAACCTTAAAATCAGAGGCATTGTCATTAATATTAATGATATTTGCACCAATAAAGTTCACACACTCTACTTTTCCACCAGATTGAACGTTGATTGTATTGCCTCCAGATGAACCAAATACCCTTACGTATTCACCATAGTTTATGGTGAACTGACCAGATTGATTCGTTAAAACCTTATATGAGGTAACACTGTCGGGTTGTGTTGATGTAGTAGTAAAAAACTGATTGTTGCCGTATGTCGTTCCTGCACTGTTAGTAGCAACAAGCCTAAAATTGTAAGTTGTTCCAGCAGCAAGACCTGTAAGGTTAGCTGAAACAGTTTTT
>JADGBP010000443.1 GCA_015231395.1 Desulfamplus sp.
AGTTCCGGTCTGAGGTTTGCCGGAAGGGCAGCGATGCGGTCAGCCAGCAGGGTGGTTGAGAGGTTTCTGCTCTGAATTATCAGCTCTTTTCTCTTGTCTGTCCATCTGCCTGAACCGATATGATAGCCGTTCAGGTTGATAACAACATTGATTTTATCTGTCTGCTTAAGATCAAGTTCTTTGGTGTAAGGATTCCACTGGATTTCATCATCAGTTTGAGGCTTGGATCTTACAAGTTTTATGACACGGTGACCGCCGGTAGTAAGAAAAGGAATCAATGCATTTCCTACAGGCCCGCTCGCTCCGGATATGAGAATGGTCAGTGGCTTGAGGCAATTTTTGTGATGTTCAAGATCTGTGATCATAACCATATGCCGATAGTTAAACAGGCGATAAAGCTCTGCATGGATAAAACCGTGCCATTTTTCAGGTATATGGAAAGGCAGACGATAGTCGATTCTGTCCTCCAGTCTTGAAAAGCCGTTGCTGCCAGAAGAGATGTTTGATGTACCGAAAGGCATGTCTGATGTGCCGGAAGAGTAACGGGAAGAAGAGAAAGCATGGGTATGCTCCCACTTTGAAAATAGTCCTCCAGAGAGCCGGTCTTTGAAGAACCGGTTTTTTTCGTACCCGATATGTTCAGCCTTGATTGGAACCGGAATGCCCGAAAAACAGATATCCATATTAATCTTTGCTCCGGTTTCAATGCCGTTTCCGGTTTTTTGTATGTTTTTCAATTTCATCCACGGCGGGGTCAGCCGTTCAAATGCTCCTGGTTTTTCATGCCAGCCAAAAACTGTCTCCACCGGCTCATTAATATCAATCTGTTTTATAAAATAGTTGTCTTCCATATAGCTGTTCTCAATCTCCTTAATGTTGATGGCTTTGTAAAACTTAAAAAATTACAAAAAGCAGTGACTCTGTTTTATACGACGTAACCGTTCACTCCCCCCTCCCCAATACAAAATTGGGTTATATAAAAATCAGGCACTTAGCTATTTTGACTATCAAAACAGAGGGGGGGGAGTGAACGGTTACTATACGACACGCTCTATATAAACCCATTCTGACCAATGTAAAGCAAAATCTCATGTGCTGCCTCATCAGGAGTAATATTGGTAGTGTCTATGGTTATCTCACACTTTTCCGGAACTTCATAAGGGTCATCTACCCCGGTAAAGCCTTTCAGAAGGCCTGCCCTTGCTCTGGCATACATTCCTTTTCTGTCACGTTTTTCGCACTCCTCTATTGGTGTGGCTACATGCACTTCAAAGAACCCTCCATAAGCCTCAATGGCAGTTCTGATTTCAAATCTTGTTTTTTCATAAGGGGCGATTGGGGCACATATGGCAACACCACGGTTTTTTGTTATCTCCGCTGCGACAAACCCGATACGCCGCACATTTATGTCTCTGTGTTCCTTTGAGAAATTGAGTTCACTGGAGAGGTTTCTTCTGACAATATCTCCATCAAGCAATGTTACAGGTCTGGTACCAATCTCCATAAACTTTGCATGAAGCACCTTTGCTATGGTTGATTTTCCAGCTCCTGACAGACCTGTAAAAAAAACTGTAAAACCTTGACCCGACGGGGGAGGATAGGATTTTTTAAGTTCTTGCACAACTTCAGGGAAAGTTGCCCATTCTGGAACATGCTTTCCAGCACGTATTCTTTTGCGGATATCACTACCTGATAACAAGATTGTCTCTTTCCCCTCCGGCACGTCTCCTTCAAACTGGTATTCATCTTCAAATGGAAGATAGACCATTTTTTTAAATGTGATCACTTGGACACCAATCTCTGAAGCAGCATCTGACGCAAGATCAGCAGCCTCTTCGTAGGGATAAAAAGGTGCTCCATTACTGTCCACTCCCGGGCTTGAGTGATCATGTCCTATGATAAAATGGGTGCAGCCAAAGTTTTTTCCCATTATCATATGCAGCAGAGCATCTCTTGGTCCAGCCATTCTCATGGCTAACGGGAGAAGATTTAACAAAAATGAGTCTGGTGGATAGTGAAATTCCATCTGTTTATAGCATTTCATACGGGTGAAATGGTCAAAATCCCCGGGTTTTGTCTCACCGGCAACCGGCAGTAAAAGTAGATTTGCCCGAGCTTTCTGCATGGCACGAATGGTCATCTCAAACTGAGGTCTGTGCAGAGGATGGCGTGTTTGGAATCCTACCACACGTTTCCATCCAAGCTTTGTAAAAATAGCCCTCACTTCTGCTGGAGTTCTTCTTGTCTGCCTGAAGTCAGAGTGAATGGGAAGGCTCATGGCTTCAACCGTCCCGCCTATGTAAAATTTGCCTGACCGATTGTAGAGATAGTTGACTCCTGGATGTTTTCTGTCTTTGGTACCATATAAGGTTATAGATTCTCTATCCCTTTCCACAGGCCAGATATCCTCAACATTCATCATTCCCAACAAAAAACCTTCCTGATCTCGAAGCATTACAGACTGACC
>JADGBP010000444.1 GCA_015231395.1 Desulfamplus sp.
TGTCCCTTGATTTACTTTTTTTCTGTCCTGCATACAAACGACTCTCTTTTGACTGTGTGGCATACAGGCTTGACAAAATTTATGGTGTGGGTTACCGAAGGTGTGGGTTACCGAAGGTGTGGGTTACTGAAGGTGTGGGTTACCGAAGGTGTAGGTTACCGAAGGTGTGGGTTACCGAAGGTGTGGGTTACCGAAGGTGTGGGTTACTGAAGGTGTGGGTTACTGAAGTATGGTATGATGCCACGAAACTGACAAGAAGTCTATTCTTGATAAGACATAAGACCATAAGACGGCATAAATAAGACGGATAAGATCTCTATAAAATCAAAGGAAATCAATATGGAATATGAAGGAAGCACAAACAAACTCGGTGAAAGAAGTTCAAACAAAATTGGAATCAATGGTTTTGGACGGATTGGCAAGCTCACGGCATGGCACCACATCAACAGACGGTACTTTGATGAGATTGTTATAAATATAGGCAGAAATGTGGGTAGCGGCATGGATGATATCGCTCACTACATGGAACGGGACTCGACATATGGTGGATTAAGCACCTATCTTCATGGCTGTAATGCAACTCCTGTCATCAGTGAAATTAGTGAATCCGAGGGTAGCATGACTGTTGATGGAGTAAAGGTGAAGTTTTTAAGAGAAGCAAGAAATCCCGCCCAGATAAAATGGAAGGAGAACAAAGTTTCTCTTGTTGTTGACACAACAGGACAGTTTTTGGATCCCGCTCAGTTTGAAGACGATTCAAAAGGCTCTATAAGAGGGCATCTCAAAGCTGGGGTAGAAAAGGTGATTGTCTCTGCTCCATTTAAGCTCAAAGACAAGGGACTGGATTTAAAAAGTGCAATGCCTGAAGACGCTATTACAACGGTCATGGGAATCAATGATCACATGTATGATCCAAGAAAACACTCCATTATATCTAACGCCTCATGTACAACCAACTGTCTTGCCCACATGATGAAACCGGTTCTTGATGTTCTGGGCTCCAAGAAAATCCTTTCCGCTTCCATGGCAACAATACACGCGGCAACAGGCTCACAGCAGGTATTGGATCGCCTCCCGGGTGCCGGAAAGACAGACTTGAGAAAAAATCGCAGTATCTTGAATAATATTATTCTGACTTCAACAGGGGCTGCCAAGGCACTGGCTCTTGTTATTCCTGAAATGCAAAAAATAGGATTCATTGCAGAATCTGTTCGTATTCCCACAAGCACCGGTTCTCTTGTAATTCTTGTGCTCAATCTTCAGGAAGATATCCAGGGACAGCCTATCCGGAGGAATTTGATAAATGATATTTACAGGCAAGCTGCACAAAATGACCCTCGGGGATATCTGCACTACACAGACAAACAGAATGTCTCATGTGATTTGATTGGAAACCCGAGAGCGGCAGTGACAATTGAAGGACACGAAACTCATACAAGAACCGCTGAGGTAAACATTGATCTGTCCGAAATTCCAGGTCTTGATCAAACGATTATTTCAACATTGAAATCAACCATGATTCATGTGCCGGTAACCCAGACTGTCATATATGGCTGGTATGATAATGAGATGGGAAGCTATGTGAATATGCTTGGAGACAGAACAGTTTCGATTGCTGAGGAGATGTGATCAGATTCAGGCAAATAGCTTACTGTTCAGGCAAAGAGTTTACTGCCTCTGATTTCGCTCAGAGGCAGTAAGTTAGAATTTATAAAAAACCATTAAAATTCACATCCTAATGTAACTATGAATGTTTTCTAAAATTGATATGCGACTGTAACCATGAATGTCCTCTCCTCACCGACTGAACCTTTATCCATCCATGAATTTTTTGTGTATGTTGGATATGTAATCTCTTTATTAAAAATATTATCAATATGCAAATTTATGACGGTACCATCATAAAAAAAATCTTTGAATCTCAAATTTACCCCTGCCACAATATAATCGTCGCTGACAGAACCTTTTATCTGTCTGCCAAAGCTCCCATCACTATTTTTCAGTGATGGATCAAAAAAGACATCCATCTCAGAAACATAGAAACTTTTTAAACCAAGGCAGATTTTAGGAGTTATATCATAACCTAATTTGAATTGACCTGACCATTTGGGAGAATAGGCGGGTTCTGCTTCAGGATTATTGAGATCTTCTGTTTCCTGATACGTTGCACTTAATTCCAGTGTTGCTTTATCCGTAGGCTTTGCTTGAAAACTCAATTCCAGTCCATTTGTTTTCGAGTTTCCAGAGTTACCTAAAAAACCAAGATATTGACCTGACGAGTTGATAAATGCACCTCTTTCTAATAAGTCTTCTAACTCATTATGAAAAAAATTGGCGTTCAACATATAATCAGGTGAAAAATAGGTAATATAACCCAACTCAAAGGTTTCTATTTTTTCCATTGTTAATGGCGGTAAGTCTGATGCCAGTCGAGTTGAAGTATTATGTGCAAAAGATGGT
>JADGBP010000445.1 GCA_015231395.1 Desulfamplus sp.
GGGTATGAGTTGGATGGCAATAGCGAACCTGCCTTACAATGAATTTATCTCCACCCCGAACACTCTTGTAAAAATCATAATAATTATTTTTATTGTTGTCTTGTTTGCAGGCATCATCATAGCTTTAATCATGGCAGGTGGAATAGTGAACCCGATATTAAATCTTGTCTCTACCACAAGGATTATTGCGAAAGGCGACCTCTCTTACAGAGCGGAGATTAAAACAGATGATGAACTTGGCGAGCTTGCGGATAATTTTAACAGAATGACAACATACCTTGAGCAAGCTGTTGCTGAAACAATTAATGCAAAGAATTTTACTGAAAACATTCTCAACTCAATGGTTGACATGCTGATTGTTGTTAATTCTGATATAACTATTACAAAAGTCAATCAGATAATGCTTGATCTTTTGGGTTATGAAGACAATGAACTTATTGGCAAACCAATAAGTATCTTGATTAAAGAAGAGAGCCAAATTAAAGAAGAGAGCCAAATTAAAGAAGAGAGCCAAACAGAATTGGATATAGAATCTTTTTTTGGAAACTGCCTGAACAGGCATGTTGAAAAGGTCTGTATATTAAAAAATGGGAAGACCATTCCAGTACGTTTTTCCAGTGCTGCCATTAAAGATGAAAAAGGCAATATTCAGGGAGTAGTCTGCATTGTCCGGGATATAACTTTACGCAAGCAGGCAGAAGCAGTAATAAAAAATCATCAGAAACTACTTGAAACACAAATAGAAGAGCGGACAAAAGAACTCATGCTGGTAGCGGCAAAAGCAGAAAAGCTCAGCCATACAAAAGGTGAGTTTTTGGCAAACATGAGCCATGAGATAAGAACCCCACTCAACGGTATCATGGGAATGTCTGAACTGCTTATGGATACAAATCTTGATAAAATGCAGAAGAACTTTTTATATACTATCTCTAAGGAAGGCAATTCACTGCTCAATATTATCAATGACATTTTAGATTTTTCAAAGATAGAGGCAGGCAAGCTTGAAATTGAGGAGATTCCATTTAATCTGAGAGTCTTGATAGAAGATGTGTCAGACAGCTTTGCTTACAGGGCAGAAAAGAAAGGTCTGGAACTGGTCTCTTTCATAGCACCTGAAGTGCCGTCAAATCTGATCGGCGATCCCGGGCGATTGAGACAGATTCTGATGAATCTTGGCGGCAATGCTCTTAAATTTACCCATAAGGGCGAGATTTTTATTAAAGGGGAGCTGGTTAGAAATGATCTGGCTAAAGAATCAGATAAAGATGGGTTGGTTAAGAGAGAACTGGTTAAAGATGGGTTGGTTAAGAGAGAACTAGTTAAAGATGGGCTGTTTAAAGAATCGACTAAAGATGGAATGATTAAGAAAGAGTTGGCTCAAGCTGAGTTGGCTCAAGTTGAGTTGGAAGAATCTTCTGAAAACAAAATCACTATCCGTTTTTCGGTAAAAGACACCGGCATAGGCATACCAAAAGACAAACATTCGCTGATCTTTGAGAGTTTTTCTCAGGCAGACGGCTCCACTACAAGGCAATATGGCGGAACAGGTCTGGGCATCACTATCAGCAAACAACTTACCCAGTTGATGGGGGGTGAAATCGGTCTTGAGAGCGAGGAAGACAGGGGAAGCACATTCTGGTTTACATTACCATTTGCTTTGCAGCCTGAACATAAAGAGGCTTCTGAAAAAGAGCCAGTTGATCTGAGTAATTTAAAGGTTCTGGTTGTGGACGATAATCAGACTAATCGTGATATCCAGATGCAATATCTTGAATCCTGGGGGTGTCTGCCGCAGCAGGTTAGCGGAGCAAAAGAGGCTTTACTGCTTTTGATGAAGTCTATTTTTCTCTCGGAATCCTTTGACCTTATTTTGTCTGATGCACAAATGCCCGAGATGGACGGGTTTCAATTTGCCAAGGAACTCAAGTCGGTTGAACCGTTAAAAAATATCCCTATTCTGATGCTTACATCTATGGGAAAACTTGGAGACAGCAAAAGCTGCAAACAGATTGGAATCAAAGGCTATTTGATAAAACCTGTAAAACGGGATCATCTGCGAAAAGCGATTGAAAAGGTTCTCGGTCTTTCCAAAGAAGAAGAGAAAACAACAGCCGGACAACTGGTTACCCGACATACGCTGGCAGATGAACAGAGAGCAGCTATTCAGATACTCCTGGTTGAGGACTATCCCACCAATCAGGATGTTGTAATGCTTATTCTGACTCAGGCAGGATTTCAGGTAGATCTGGCAGGAGATGGCAAGGAAGCAGTAAAAGCATATAAACAAAAAGATTACGATCTTATTTTGATGGATATCCAGATGCCAGTTAAGGAGTGGCAATGCTATTTGCTAAACGAGTAGCCGTTGTTCTGGAAATTTCATGAAGTTCTTTTAACATCCTTGATTTAATTATAAAATAGTCCACAATACCAAAACTTATAAGTACAAATGTTGT
>JADGBP010000446.1 GCA_015231395.1 Desulfamplus sp.
GCTTCTATTTTTGAAAAATCTAAAATATCGTTAATCAGATAAAGCAGGATTTCCGAAGATGTAGTGGCTGTCTGGGCATAATCCCGCTGCTCCTCATCCAGTTTAGTATCCAAGAGCAGACGGGTCATGTTCACTATGGCATTCATTGGGGTGCGTATCTCATGGCTCATATTTGCTAAAAAATCGCTTTTGGCACGGTTAGAGGCATCAGCATCAGCTTTTGCCTGACGCAACACATCTTCTACAGATTGCCTATATTCACTGATCCTGAGCAGGGAGCGAACTCTTGCTATAAGCTCAATCTTGTCAACAGGCCTTGAAAGGAAATCATCACAACCAGCTTCAAGCCCCTTGATCCGATCCTCTTTTTCCTTCAACGCAGTAACCAAGACTATCGGGAGTAGCTTGTGAATGCTGTCCTGTCTGATCCTGCGGGTAACTTCAAAACCATCCATACCGGGCATCATTACGTCCATCAGAATCAGATCAACCTGATTGCCCTGATTGCCCATCGAAAGTTTTTCAAGAGCCTTTTCTCCGTTTGAAGCCATGACAATTTCATAACCCTGAGGAAAAAGATATGCCTCCAGAAGTTCAATGTTCTCAATATGATCATCAACAATCAGGATTAACGGTTTTTCTTTCATATTATACCTCGTTATGGTGGCATTTCTCATTTTGGTTATTACTTGATAATCTTACCTTTAATTTTGATTGTGCATATTTTGTTCTGGAAAACTGACTTGTTTCTGGACATGTTGGGTAAATAAGTAGAATATTCATAGAATCAGGCTCCTTTCCGCGTTAATACATTCTGCGTTAATACATTCCGCGTTAATACATTCTGCGTTAATACATTCCGCGTTAATACATTCCGCGTTAATACAGGATAAATCAGCTTCATTTTTTTTCTTGCTGAATTGATAACGTCTATCCCTTCAGAGTCCGAGACCTTAAATATTTTCATCGTTATAGGTTCGCGTAAGAGGCTCTTTGTGCCAAGTAACACTTTGAATTTGAAAGACATAATATAATGCTCAAGATTACGGCGGTTTTCCCATTCGGAAATTAGATTGAAAAAATCTTCGTCTTTGATATCAGAATAAACACCATAGCTCAGACACCCGTTATCTTTTCCCTGCAACTCAACAAGAGAAAGAATCGTTTGCAAAACCTCTTTACGTTTTTCAGGGATCGCGATCATGACTGTTCTGAGTATGTTCATTTCTTCTCCATCTTTTGATTGCGAAGCTTGGGTTCATACTCCGCCTCTTGCGGTGGGGAGATTCATTGATCTCCGACTATTCAAACCATTTTTGATGACTTGACCGCTATGCCTCTGATGCTTTCAAAAATTCGACGACCTATTCATGGAAAGATACTGGTATTGATGTTATTGCAGGACAAATGGTCAATATCAAGGCGAGTGGTTCGGCTTGCCTTGATGGTTTAGAATCATGTTCAGATCCTGATGGTGTTGAAGTTAGGCCGGATTTTGAAGGTTGCAAACACGGAATGTTAGTAGGACGCATAGGTTTAGATGGCGTTAAGTTTTGTGTTGGGTCTGATTACAGCAGTGTTGCCCAAAATGCAGGAAGAATCTATCTTGCCTATAATGATAGCGATTATATTAATAATTCAGGTGGATACAACTATAATATTGAACTTACAGGAAGTGGTATCGTTGAGATAAGTCTTACCTGGAGTCCATGGGAAAAAAGCGATGATGGGATAGATCGCTATGCTCATTACAACCTCCACATGTATGCCCCTGCTGCACGAAGGCCAGGAGCTGGTCCACTTGGCTACAGATCTCATATTTATATGAATAATACTAATTGGTGTGACACTGCACTATGCGACAACTACTTTCAGCCATATTTCATGGAATCGCGTGGCATGGCTGTCCAAACAATTGTAATACAACCATTTAATAATGGAGATGGATATTTTCTCAATGGTCAATATCACATTTTTGTTCACAATACAGGTTCAAATGCAGGTGCAACATTTAAAAGCAACCATGCAAAGATAAATATCTATCAGGCAGGGGAAGTTATAGCCTCATTTGACCCTCCAGTCGAAGAATCAGGGCAGAATATAAATACAGAATGGGTCTGGTATTTGGGTATTGTAAATATAGATAACAATGGAGTAGCTAACATAGAACAAATCAACAAATATGAAGGGCCTGCGGATGCAAGTATTTTTGATTTTTCATCTTTTCCGCCCCCATATTTTGATGAAAACTCTGTAATTCCAAAAGAATAATGCATTAACCACTTAGCCAAAAATAGATATAATGTCTATTATGTTTAAAACCGATTCCTAAAATGGTTATGCTAACCTAAAATCAGACAACAGACGATAAATTTACCCAAAAGGCTATATATGACCTATGGTCATATATAGCCTTTTGAATATGATTTTTCATGACAATAT
>JADGBP010000447.1 GCA_015231395.1 Desulfamplus sp.
GGGGCACAAAAATTTTATGGTTACACGGCAGCGGAATTTGAAAACCTGACGATTCATCAAATCAATCAGTTAACCCAAGAAGAAATTGCTTCAGAAATGGCAAATGCCAAAGCCGAGAAACGCAATTGGCTTTTTCACTAATTATTGAATAAAGCCTATTCTCTTTCAAAGTTAGTGGTTGAGTGCTGCCATCTGGATATTTCAATGTCTCACCACGCCATGTCATTTTTAATTCAGGTAAAGGCTTTTGCATTTCTATAAATGCAGCATCTGCCTTAATTTTTTTGCCATTATTATCAATAATACTCCATTGCTGCATACGTCCTAATGCTGTTTTACGCACTTTTTTTATTTCTGACCAAAAAATACGTATCTCTTTATTCGGAAAATATTGAATAATCTCATTTTCAGTGCAGATAATTTCCATCTGGTATATATGAGACACCATAATTCGATATGTTGCAAACATTGTCGCACTTATAAGAACGCCCAAAAAAGCCATCGCTAAAATAATTAATCTAAACTTTTCAATTAGTTCTGGTGCTTGACTCCCTTGATGAATAGCATTGTTAATAGTCGTAAAATACAACATCAAAGATAACAGGGGAAACATAACAGCAGTAGCAAGACAAACCCAAGGCATTGTTTTTATTACCATTCTTTTTGTTTTACTTAAACGGTAGCAACTAAAAAAACAACGCTCCTTATCTGTAGAAATCTTTGGTAAAGAGTCTGGAATTAATAAGTATTTTAACATTTATATTTTTAATATACACTTTTTAATTTTTAAAATTCTGGAATACTATCATTTTAAAATCAAAATTTTAAGCGGTGATTTCAGATGTTTGAAGAAAAATTTCCGCTGGAATTCCTAAATTTTTATGAAGCGAACGCATCATAGACAAAGTTAAATTTCTTTTTCGCTTTAGAACTTCTGATACCTTGCTTTTACTGCCTATAAACGGAACAAGAGCCTTCTGATTAAGTCCTAACTGTTCCATACGAAATTTGATAGCATCTACAGGATCAGGTAAGTCCATTGGATAATGTTCATCTTCATAAAGTTCAACAAGAGCAGCAAGCAGTTCTAATTCTTCAATCTCAGGAGAGTTCTCTTTAGCATCCATCAATTCTTCAATGCGGGAGAGAACACTATTATATTCTTGTTCCGTTTTTATTAGCTTATTAATCATACTTCCTCCGCATTAATCTTATCATATTCTTTATGATTTCCTATAAAACGAATATAAACGGTCTGTGCCAAAAAATTGATTTTTACAATCAAACGATATTTATTGCCCCCTAAATTAAAAACAATCCTGTTGTTTTTGAGTATGCTGGCAGAACCGTATTGTGCTTTAATTTCTGTCCATGATTGCCATTTAGCTTTTTTTACTTCATGCCACCACGCATCAATCGGGGCTTTAGCATCGCTATTACCTTCTTGCTGATAAAATTGTATTAGTTTAGGTCTGGCTATAATGTGCATGGTTCAATCTTTAATATGTTCTCTATATGATGTCAATATCAAAGTTCCCAAATTATGAACTAAGATAATTAAATTTGCCAGAACACTTATACTATAGCGTTTCCTTTTTCATTGCAGAACATGAATATTTAGCAAAACCTTTGAATAAAGAGGCTATGTTTGATTTTGTTCTTCGTTAAAACGGGAAACGCTATAACTAACCATAATAGTTTTTTTACCCGCCTATAACCTATGCCCATCTGATAAAGAATTAAGATTATTTTTCAGAAAACAACCCCTCCATGTCTGACGTTGTGATGTCCAGATACTTGATTGTCATGGACTCGCTGGCATGGTTGAATCTCTCTTTTAGCAGTGTTACCACATTGGAACTGTCAGATGCCTCAAACTCCAGTCTTCCAAAAGTCTTTCTTAACGACCGAACACCATAAGCATCTGGATTCGTAACTTTGGCATACTGACACCAGTTTTTTATCAGTCTTCCAAATTGCTGCAATGTAATTGACTTGTTTCCTGTTCTTGATTCAAAAAGGAATCTGTCCGGATCATAATTTGTCATGGAGTCCAGGTAAAGATGAAGTGCCTCATGAGGTACGGAACCGATTCGTTCGAAATTGGGCAGTATAAAATTTTTTGTTACATTAACATGGCATCATTGCTCAGATGCCGGACACCATCTATAAAGAGTAGGAATAGACACACTTAAGTTTGCAGCGACTTCTCGAGGTGGAACTCCATTTTTTAGAAGTTTTTTTGCAGATTCAACTTTACTTGGCATCATCGAGCGTTTTCTGCCACCGAGTCTTCCTTTTTTTCGAGCTGCTTCCAGTCCTGCTTTTGTTCTCTCAATAGTTAATTCTCTTTCCATCTGGGACAATGAAGTCATAATATGAAAAAAAATCTCCCTCCAGGGGTGCTGGTGTCTATATTGTCTGTTAAGCTTTTAAAGTGAACCCCTCGTTT
>JADGBP010000448.1 GCA_015231395.1 Desulfamplus sp.
CAGCACCTACAAGAAGTTTGCAACCATACCCTGAAGGTAAAAATAAAGGGCTTTACCCAACTATTATGATAAAGCCTTAATATTTTTTTTACCACAACACTTTTAAATATTTGTGTATCTTGGTTAGAATCAATAAAAGTTAAAATCAAGAGCAAATTATAGCAAAGACTACTTTTTAACAGGCAGAGTGATAGTAAATGTTGTACCTTTTCCTATATCACTCTCTACTGAGATCAATCCCCCAAGATTGGCTATAATTCCCCAAGACACATAAAGTCCTATACCAGTACCTTTCCCCGGGTCTTTCGTAGTAAAAAAAGGTTCAAAAATTCGAGCAAGATTCTCCTTAGAGATACCGCAACCATTATCTTTGATAACAATCTTAGCCTCCTCAAGAGAGGAGCTTAAAGAGCAGGTGATTTGCCCACTATCCACCGCTATGGCTTGAATTGAGTTGGAAAGTAGGTTGAGTAGCACCTGAAGCAACTGAAACGGATCTGTCCACGATATAGGGTGCGGTTCAACACTTTTTAGCGATACTTTTATCTGTTTAAGAGATGCCTCTGGCTCAACTAATGCTATAGCCTCTTCTAAAAGCTCTTTAAGACTAACCTCGACAAACGTAGAAGGATCAACCATATCCATAGTTTGCGTCTTAACAGCCTGAAGAAGTTGCTGTGTAATTTTACTTGCTCGATTGACGGCTTTGTTAATCCGCTCTAACCCTTTTTCAAAGTCATCTATACGTGGAATAGTTCTCATTTCTGGCTTTGATAAAATCTGCTGTAACAAGCCCGCAGAGTCCTTAATGACAGCTAAAGGGTTGTTGATTTCATGTGCCACACCAGTTGCCATAGTGCCTAATGCCACCAATCGTTCTGCAACAACCATCTGCTGCTTAACTCGCTCTTTAAATTCAATCTCCTGCTTTTCAGCCAAACATCGTCTTATCTTGTTATGTGCCTGCATTATTTTACGAATCAGATGTTCTAACTCTACAGGTTTGGTAAGATAATCAAAAGCACCAGATTTAATGCCCTCAACACCTCCATGTATCTCGGCATGACCAGTTAGCATAATAACTTCTGAACCTTCATACCTCTCCTTAATGTGTCGTAAGCACTCAATTCCGTCCATTCCCTGCATCTTAACGTCCAAAATTATAATATCAACAGGGTGTTTTTCTAATATCTGAAGTGCTTTTTCTCCTCCTTCTGCTTGAAGCACATGGATACCTCGGCGTGCAAGACGCTTGGAGAGGATTTCACGATAACTATCTTCGTCATCAACTAACAAGATGTTTATTTCATTTGTCATATCGTTTGTCATATCGCAACCATTAACTAAATTTTAATAAAGGTGGGTTGAAAGTTATGTTAGAGGAAACAATGGAGAGTATAAAGCGATTTTCAAGAATCAATTAGAGATTTATTACGATTTAACAAAGAAATATTAGTCAAATCTGATAAATCGTAATAAACACATCTATTTATATTCTGCTCTGTTGTAACATAGAATCTGTCTCAGCACGGCGAATTCGTTCCAATTGCTCTTTTCTTCTCTGTCTTGCACTGTTTAGTTTTTCGTTCAACGCATCAAAATCTGCTGGTTTAAGCATAAAGTCAAATGCACCTAACTTCATACCTTCAATAGCTGTCTGTATTGTACCATGTCCTGTTAGCATTATAACTTCTACAAGAGGAGCTTTATTCTTAATCTCTTTTAATGTTTCAATACCGTCCATACCGGGCATTTTAACATCTAAAATAATAACATCTATCTGTTGATTTTTATCAAGATTCTCCAGACATTCAGTGCCGTTATAAGCTGCAATTACATTCTCACCATTCTCTTTTAATCTAAGACTTAACACCTCTACAAAGTCTTTTTCATCATCAACCAACATTATAGTACTTGTGAATTTAAACATAATTATCTCCTGTATAAAGATTATTGCATAAATGCCCAATATATAAATGCGATAAATATCATATTTATTACATTTATATTACCTAATTGAATTTCTGTTTTTATAAAAAAACTTCTTACTGTAAATAATTCCAACATAATACAGCACGGAATTATTTACAGTAAGTATTTTTTTAAAAAAATCAGCCAACAATTTCAAAGAACTTATGACTCACGAGATTCCATTTTAATTAGTTTATATTTTTTTGACTCTATACGATTGACTCCCCCTGCAGATACAGGGGGAGAAATTTTAACGAACTATTCAAGAAAAACCTATTATGGGCCAATAGACCAACATACTCAAAACGCATATTAACAGAAGGAACATAGCCCACACCACAGCGATTTTGATAAACTGCTTCTGGGTAAAATATCCGGTACTGTATGCAATAATGGTAGGAGGACATCCAATTACTAACATGATAAACGATGTGCTTATCGGTGCTATCATTGTTACTACTTTAGGAGATAAAT
>JADGBP010000449.1 GCA_015231395.1 Desulfamplus sp.
AATATCGGTGCTCACAAAGATGAATTTATTGATGGTTTAAGCCGTCTTGCCGCAGTAATCAACGATAACGGTTCAAGATCGTGCGTGCAGCTCAATCATGCCGGACGATACAATATGTCTTTTTTTCTTAATGGCCAAAAGCCGGTGGCTCCGTCTCCTGTCGCATCAAATTTGACAAGGGAGGTTCCTCGAGAACTTGAAAAAGAAGATATTAAAAAAATCATCAGCAATTTTGCCGAGGCTGCTCTCAGGGTACAAAAAGCGGGTTTTGACTCTGTTGAAGTTTTAAGCGGCACCGGTTATCTCATAAGTGAGTTTTTATCACCTCTGACCAACCAGAGAACCGATGAATATGGAGGTTCATTTGAGAACCGTATTCGTTTTGGCATTGAAATTATGCTGGCTATCCGTAAAGCTGTGGGAGAAAAATTTCCTCTTATTGTCAGGATGAATGGAAATGATTTCATGATAAAAGGGCAAGGTAGGGAAGAGCTTTTACAATATGCGGTTGCTCTTGAAGAGAAGGCTGGTGTGGATGCTTTGTGTATAAATGTAGGATGGCATGAAGCCCGAGTACCTCAGATTACAGCGTCTGTTCCGCGTGGGGCATTTGCTTATCTTGCACGGGGAATAAAAGATGTGGTGAATATCCCAGTGATAGCAAGTCATAGAATCAACGACCCTGATGTGGCAAGAGAGATGATAGCAGATTCCATGTGTCACATGGTGGCTATGGGACGCAGTCTTATTGCAGACCCTTATCTCCCTGAAAAGGCGAGAACCGGCACAGAAGAGGAGATTATACATTGCATAGCCTGTGCACAGGGATGTTTTGACAATCTGTTTAAACTCAAGCATGTGGAGTGCCTGTGTAACCCAAGAGCAGGGCATGAAAAAGAAAGAGCCATTATAAAAGCTGACAAGATCAAAAAAGTTATGGTCATTGGCGGGGGACCGGCTGGCATGAATGCAGCTATCACTCTTGCAGACAGGGGTCATAAGGTCGTGCTTTATGAAAAGAGCAGAAATCTTGGCGGACAGCTATTTTTAGCAGCTGCCCCTCCGGGACGGCAAGAGTTTGCGGAATTTGCACAGAATCTTGCCACTCAGGTTCATATTCGCGATATTGATATTCATCTGAACACCACAGTGGACAAAGCTCTGATTGAAAGGGAAAAACCTGATCACATCATTCTTGCAACTGGTGGTGTTCCAACTACTCCGCCGATACCAGGGATTAATGACTCCCAAGTTGAACAGGCATATATACCTGCTGATGATAAGCTGTGTCACTTAATGCTGATAGAAGTTTCCCGTGTGGTGCAAGCATGGGATGTGCTGCAAAATAAAGTTTATACAGGCGAGAATATTATTGTTGTTGGCGGTGGTGCTGTAGGAGTTGAAACAGCTCTATTTCTGGCAGAAAAGGGAACTCTGTCAGGAGATGCCTTAAAGTTTCTTTTTGTCAACAATGCCGAGTCCTCTGAAACTCTTTACACGATGGCGACTAAAGGAACAAAAAAAATCACTGTTATCGAGATGCTGAACAAGGTGGGTAAGGAGTTTGGCAAAAGTACCAGATGGGGAATGCTTCAGGATCTGGAACGAGTCGGCATAAATGTAAAACTCAAGAGTCGTGTGTTGGAAATTACCCGTGATGGAGTTCGAGTTGAGACGGAAAACGGTATTGAGGAGATTATCGCGGATTCGATTGTAATTGCTACCGGTTCTGTGTCTGATAATAAACTGCTGCCTGAAATCGAAAAGCTTAATATCCCCTGTGACGTAATAGGAGACGCCAAGAGTATTGGCATGGCTTTTGATGCGGTGCATCAGGGCTATCTATCAGCCATGAATGTTTGAGAATCTGTGAAAATGGTGAGAATGAGAGTAAAAGACAGTTTTTTAAAAAATATTATGCAACATGTCTAATATCGTCAGCGATCTTAAAACAAGCTCATGGAGCAGAGGCAATATGGCAACGGAAAATGATATTGTTCTTGTATATATTGAGGATTCACCATTTTTTTTTGCACGGGTCGAGTCTATCTGGCCTGATGTGAAAAAAGATTGGTTTAATATTGAACTTTTAGTCCTGCAGATCCCTGTAAAGTTGATAGTGTGGACTCTTAAGGATATTTATATTGAGGGCACAGAGTTTTTTATGGGGGGCAAAAAGATGAGAATTGAGGTAGTACACGCTCCCAATGATGAATTTGAAATGGAAGAAAATCAGGAGGGCTCCGTCTTTGGCTCCAGCAACGATAATCCATTCAGGAGGGGAAAACAATCTAAAAATGACAATGAAGCTCCCCGCCGCAAGCGGCGGGGTATCTTTAAAAGCATTACAGCGCCCCAAGGGGCGGGGTATGAACCCAAGCTTCGCAATAAACTCAACAAAGTTCCAACAGGAAATGCGTCCCCAAAAGAGCCCGAACAAAGC
>JADGBP010000044.1 GCA_015231395.1 Desulfamplus sp.
GACCCTGAGCATTGTGTTCCTCTCAAGAAGATAGATCACCCGCTTGCTTGGTCATATCCCGAATATAGAGTAGTTGTGACCAAAAAAGTGTCTACTTGTGAGAATCTTTGCGAGCTTTTCTACGAGCTTCTTAAAGACAAGATGCCAATCAAAAAAGTTACATTTCGCTCATCTTCTATGAATGCAGCATCGAAAGAGTTCAATTAAGAGCTGAAATATTGTTCCAAAAAATTGCTTCGGCGGGCGGCTAACAGCCGCCGCTGAGCTTTGTCGTTATATTAAGCCTCTGCCATCTGGTCGCCCCCGGAGCATGAAAATAAAAATCTGTTTTCACGGTAAACGTCCATGACCGGATTGGATTCCGGTCACCCCGGAAAATGAAAGCAAAAATGTGTTTTCACGGTAAAAAATCAAAATTGAAAGCGGTGCTGCTTTTTTATACCCGATGCCGATGGTATTGGTAGGCTCTGTTGTTCAGGGAAATGCAAATTTACTGAAGAAAAGGAAGCTATTGAGAAAAAGGAATGAATAAAAAAGAACTGTCTGAAAGAGATATCTGCACCAAATTTATTACTCCTGCTATTGAGCAGGCTGGGTGGGATATTGCCACTCAGATACGTGAAGAATTTTCTTTGACTAATGGTCGTATTATTGTACGGGGTAAACTTCATACAAGAGCTTCTAATAAGCGGGCAGATTACATTCTCTTTTACAAGCCGGGAATTCCTATTGCAGTTGTTGAGGCAAAAGATAATACACATACAATTGCTGATGGCATGCAGCAGGCATTGAACTATGCTGATATGATTCAAGTTCCTTTTGTGTTTAGTTCAAATGGCGATGGTTTTCTTTTTCACAATAAACTGCAAACTTCAGGGGAAGTGGAAACTGAAATCAGTATGAACGACTTTCCATCGCCTGAAGAATTATGGCAGATGTGGGCAGTAAACAAAGGGATCGACACTAAACAATCTGCTATTATAACCCAGGATTACTACAGCGATGGCAGTAATAAAACACCACGATATTACCAGTTACTTGCTATCAATAAGACCATTGAAGCAATCGCCAAGGGAGAAAACAGAATCTTACTGGTGATGGCGACCGGTACCGGGAAAACATTTACCGCCTTTCAAATTATCTGGCGGTTGTGGAAATCTAAAACTAAAAAGAGAATCCTGTTTTTGGCTGATCGCAATATTTTAGTTGATCAGACCATGACCAATGACTTCAAGCCCTTTGGCAGTGCCATGACCAAAATTCAAAAACGTCAGGTCAACAAATCTTATGAAATATACTTGTCACTCTATCAGGCAGTAACCGGCACAGAAGAAGAACGCAATATTTACAAACAGTTCAGCCCTAACTTTTTTGATTTAATTGTTATTGATGAATGCCACAGGGGAAGTGCTGCAGAAGATTCCAACTGGCGGGCAATTCTCGAATATTTTACAACAGCAACACAGATAGGCTTAACAGCAACTCCGAAAGAGACAAAAGATGTTTCCAACATCGACTATTTTGGAGAGCCTATCTACACCTACTCCTTGCGACAGGGAATAGATGACGGTTTTCTGGCTCCTTACAAGGTAGTCAGAATTGACCTTGATAAGGATATAACCGGCTGGCGTCCTGATAAAGACATGACCGATAAATACGGCAACGAGATACAAGATCGTATTTACAATCAAAAGGATTTTGACCGTTCTTTAGTTCTGGAAAAGAGAACCGAAGTGGTGGCTCGAAAAATATCAGAGTTTTTGAAACAGACAAACCGCTATGATAAAACCATTGTCTTTTGTGATAACATAGACCATGCGGAACGTATGAGGCAGGCACTGGTCAATGAGAATCCCGATATTGCAGCAGAAAACCCCAAGTATGTCATGCGTATTACCGGTGATAATGAAGAAGGCAAGATGGAGCTGGATAATTTTATTTTCCCGGAATCAAAATATCCAGTTATTGCTACAACGTCCAAACTGATGACTACTGGTGTTGATGCCCAGACCTGCAAATTGATTGTGTTGGATCAGCGGATACAGTCCATGACCGAGTTTAAGCAGATTATTGGTCGGGGTACACGAATTAACGAAGACTACGGCAAGTATTACTTCACTATCATGGATTTTAAAAAAGCCACTGAATTGTTTGCTGATTCTGATTTTGACGGAGATCCTGTGCAGGTTTACGAACCAAAAAGCATGGATGATTCACCTGTTCCCCCTGATAATTTTGAAGAAGAGGATACTTGTAACCCTGAATACCCTCTCAATGACCAAAACATTGATGCCAGCTTTGTGAATGCAGATGGAACAGAATCATACGGTACTACCGAAGTGGGAATAAATAGAATAAAGATAAAAAAATACTATGTCGCCGATGTCCCGGTGACAGTGGTGGCTGAGCGTGTACAATACTTTGATTCCAACGGCAAACTGATTACCGAAGCACTCAAGGATTATACCAGAAAGGCACTATTTAAAGAATTTTCTTCATTGGATGAGTTTTTAAAACGTTGGAACAACGCAGAAAAGAAAGAGGCGATTATAGAAGAGCTTTCCCAGCAGGGAGTCTTCTTTGAAGCACTTGCCGAAGAGGTTGGTCGAGACTTGGATCCCTTTGATATCATCTGTCATGTGGTCTGGGATAAGCCGCCGCTTACCCGGAAAGAACGGGCGGAGAATGTAAAAAAGAGAAACTATTTTGAAAAATACGGTGAGCAGGCAAAATTTGTGCTGCAAGCTCTGCTGGATAAATATGCCGATGAGGGCATTGTTCACATAGAGGAACCCCAAATACTGGCGGTAAATCCTTTCCGTTCCTTTGGAACACCCATGGAAATTATTAATAAATTCGGCGGATTGTCACAATATCAAAAGGCGATTCATGAGTTGGAAGATCAGCTTTATTGTGCTTAAACAAACAGGAGTGATGACATGCCGATAGGTACTTTGATTAAAACCATTCAGGATATAATGCGAAAAGATGTGGGTGTCGATGGCGATGCCCAGAGAATCAGCCAGGTTGTTTGGCTTTTGTTTTTAAAAATCTTTGATGACAAAGAGCAGGAATGGCAATTGACTCAAAAGGCGTACAAGTCACCTTTGCAAACCCGTTTTCAATGGTCAAGCTGGGCAGCAAATCCGGAAGGAATCACCGGTGAAGAGCTGATCGACTTTGTAAACAACGAACTGTTTCCCGCCTTAAAGAAACTCTCCACCACAGCCGGAGTCAATGAACAGGGCAAGGTGGTTGGTAGCGTCTTTGAAGATGCTTACAACTACATGAAGTCAGGCACACTGCTTCGTCAAGTTATCAACACCATTCAGCAGGATGTGGACTTTAATTCATCCAGCGACCGGCATCTGTTTAATGATATTTATGAGAAAATACTATCAGATCTACAGTCTGCCGGAAATGCCGGTGAGTATTACACTCCGCGTGCGGTTACTCAATTTATGGTGGATATCATCAATCCGAAGCTTGGCGAAAAGATACTCGACCCGGCTTGCGGAACAGGCGGTTTTTTAACCTGTGCAATCAGACATATAGATGCACAAATCAAGACGGCTAAAGACCGACAGGCTTTGCAAGAAAGCATTCTCGGTGTAGAAAAAAAGCCGCTTCCGCACATGTTGGCACTGACCAATATGATGCTCCATGGTATTGATGTGCCAACCAATATCAAGCATGACAATACCTTGAGTCGCCCCTTAAAAGATTACAGCCCGAAAGACAGGGTTGATGTTGTTATCACCAATCCTCCGTTTGGTGGCATGGAAGAGGACGGTATTGAAAACAATTTCCCCAAGAAATACCAGACCCGCGAGACTGCCGATCTTTTTATGGCATTGATCATGCACCTTTTAAAGCACGATACAGGACGGGCAGCAGTGGTTTTGCCTGACGGATTTCTCTTTGGAGAAGGGGTAAAAACCAATCTTAAAAAAGAACTGCTTGAAGAGTTTAATCTGCATACGATTGTGCGGTTGCCAAAGGGTGTGTTCAGCCCCTATACCGGCATTAATACCAACATACTGTTTTTTACAAAGGGAGACAAAACCAAGGATGTCTGGTTTTTTGAGCATCCTTATCCAGATGGGTATAAATCCTATTCCCGCTCAAAACCGCTGACTATCGGTGAGTTTGATCTGGAAAAAAAGTGGTGGAATAAACGCAAAGTAACCGAACACGCCTGGAAGGTTTCTGTTAAAGAGATTGAGGCACGGAATTACAATCTTGATTTCAAGAATCCTCACCAGGTGGACATTGACCACGGCGACCCCGAAGAACTGATGCAGGAGTATGAGGCACTTGTCAAAGAGATGAACGCTACCCGTGATGCCCTGAAAAATGAGCTGATGCTGGCACTGGGAGAAAAGTAGTGGAATCAAATCGGATTGAATATAAAAAAGAACTAACCGACTCTTTAGAGAAAGAAGTGGTGGCTTTTCTTAATTATCGAGATGGTGGGGAAATTTATATTGGTATTGATGATAACGGAACTGCGGTCGGAGTTACAAAAAGTGACCAGCTTCAGCTAATCATAAAAGATAGAATTAAAAACAATATCCAACCTTCAGCCCTTGGACTCTTTGATGTGATTCTCCAAGTAAAAGACAATAAAGAAATTATCAAAATTATCGTTGCCGCAGGTTTGGAAAAACCATATTACCTGCGTAAATACGGCATGACTGAAAAAGGCTGTTTCATTAGAATCGGAAGCTCAAGCGAGCCTTTATCTCAGGATATGATTGATTCACTGTATAGCCGAAGAATCAGAAACACTATCGGAAAAATGGAATCCACCCGTCACAATCTTACTTTTGAACAGCTTAAGATTTATTATGAAACCAGAAAATTGCATCTAAATGCAGCTTTTATGAAAAATTTAGAGCTTTTGACACCTGAAGAAAAACCTAATTATGCAGCTTATCTTTTGGCTGATGAAAACGGTGTTTCTATTCAGGTCGCAAAATATGCTGATACTACAAGAGTTAATCTTATAGAAAATATTGATTTTGGTCGCTGTTCTCTAATTAGAGCATACAAGAATGTTATGGACAGAATGAATGTTGAAAACTCTCTTTACCCAATGTTTGGCGACAAAGCTCTACAAGATGATAGTGATGAGTAAAAAGAAATATCTGGGTTCGCTGAGCCAAATCAGCCAGTTGTGGTAAAATGGCTGATGTCCGGTCATCGTCAAAGGTAATCAGCAAATCATCAAGAATAAGCGGCATTGGTTCATGTTGTTCAAGATAACGATCAAGAGCAGCTAAACGAAGGGCGAGATAAAGCTGATCTCGTGACCCATCGCTCATACCTTCAATCGGAACAGAAGCATCATCCGGACGCAAACCAACCAATACAGGGAGATCGTCTGCATTGAATTCAGCACCAAGACCACTAAAAGCACCCTGTGTTATGCTTTTGAATATCCGACCAGATTTCTCCAGCAGAGGACCCTGATTTTCCTTCCTAAACCTCTCAATTTGGATCTGCAGAAAATGTGCCGCTAAACGCAGACGTACAAAACGTGAGGCATCCTGTTTTAATCGAGCAGCACAGGATTCTGCCTCTTGACGATAATTTGCAGCCGCATCTCCCGAAGCTTCAAGCATCTGTCTCTGATTATTGAGTTCAGACAACTTTTCACGAATTTTTTCAAGTTCCGCCTCTTTTTCCTGTTTCTGTCTCTGAAAATTATCTTTTCTGAAAGAAAGGGTCTCAATATCTTCCGCCCTTATGCTGACAAGGAAATCATCCACACTCTGACCCCGTGCAAGACCACTTAAAGAGCTTCGAAATGTGTCAATTTGACGCTCTATCTGATCCCGCAGCTCTAAATTTGCAAGCAGAGGCTCCAGCTCTTCGACTTTTTCAAGTTTTGCCAGACAGGTCAACTCTTCCAGCATTTGGACTGCATGATTACTGGATTCCTGAATGGCTGTCAGGTCTCGTTTTGCCTCTTCAATCTGGCCTGCCAGTTGATTGTAACAGGTTTGGGCTTCCCTGCTCTTGGTAAGTTCGTTCCACAGTCTGGACACCTGGGCTTCAGTAGTATCACCATTTATGGCAAGTGCAGTGCAATGAATATTTACAAATTTTTCATATTCCTGAATCGCACTGGTCGTCTTTTTGGATTCAGTGGATAATTTTTTCCATGTATCAAATTTTGTCAGAAGTTCTGCACGTTCCCGCAAGATAGCTATTCCTGAACCAGGAGAGATATTTTCCGGCAAACCAATAGACTGACAAAGAGCCTTCCATTTATCTGATGCTGCCTTAGACTCATCATTTGCCCGCATGCTGTTCTGTTCAAGAGTCAGCAACTGACTCTTGAGCGAATGGAGCTGTTTAGTAAGCTCAATTCGCCTGCCTCTTGACTCTTCTCTCTGTTGAACCTGCTTTTTTGCCTTTTCAAAAAGCAGTTCAAACTCCTTTTCTGCAGAATCGGAAAGAACTGCGGCAAGTTTGTTTTTAGCATGCTGAACCTGATTTTTTTTCTGTTGCAATAACTCTTCAGCACTTCTTAATTGACGAAGAAACACTTTAAATTCACTCCATATTTCACGCCACTCTTCCATTTCATCTGGAGATCTTGGAGTAATTCCGCATGGCTGCCAATCTTCTTCCCATCTGGTCTGCAACTCCTTTAGTTTGTTTTCAAGATCTCTTATATGCTCTTCAGACTCCTGATTCTGTTTTTCAGATTTAGATATCTGAAGCCGTTTTTCCTCTGCCTGTGCTACAGCCTCAGCCTGTTCACGGAGTTGATCCGCAATATCATCAGCCCTGGCAATTGCTTGTACAAAAGCCTCTTCCAAAGGTTTCCCATGAACAAATTCCGCTTGTATATCTTCTCTATTTTTCCACTGGGCAACTACCAGTTTCCAGCCATAATTCCGATGTTCCCTGGCTTTGCGAAGAGCCTCTTCAGATGGAAGTTCCCCGCGGCGTCCCATTCGTCCAAGCTCTTCTTGAATAGTTTCAATCCGCCTTTTTCCATCACGTATTTTCAACTCCTCTGCTTTGATATCCCGATTTATATCATTCATGTTTTTGCCGGTTTTGAGTATAGCCGCTTTTGTGGGAACAGAAAGTTTTCCAATAGAATCAAAGTCATCAGGTAAACCGGTAGGTTGCAGATGTTTATCCTTAAAAGCACTGGTCAGTTCCCAATATTTATCTTTTGCTTCTAAGGTCAGCCGCATGACTTCGGATTCACTGGCAAGGAGTGTTTTACTGGCATCGGTCGCTGCGGCTGCTGCTGACAGAGTATCTCTCAAATCAGTCAGATCAGTTTTCGGAATATCCTTTAACTGCATCTCTCTGCTCTCAATTTCTCTTTTGATATCTTCTGCTTTCTCTTTATGCTTACGGCAATCATCCAGAGTTTTTTGAAGATTAAGTGCAGTCTCTTCACAGGAAAGCCTTACAACACTGTTCAGCCGCAAATTCTCAAGTTCAGAGATAGAGCCGGTAATTTCAAGGTTCTGCATACCTGCTTGTAAATATGCCACAAGTCCTGCCAGTTCAGTTTCCAGATTGGTCAGGGAGTTCTTTCGCTCCCCATAAACACGCAGATCCTGATGCATACGGTCAATAATGGCGGCTTCACTAATCAGAACAGGTGACGTATGGCAATCTGCTAACTGGGTTTCAAGCTTGGAAATCTGGGTTGTCAGTCTGTGGACTTCTCCACGGGCATCACTGGCAGCTTTACGGGCAGCTCGTACCCGTTCTACAAAATCACTGGAAACATCGGGCATTAAAGGAAGAGATTCCAATTTTAGCATCTCCTCACTCAAACGTCCCACAGCAGGAAGTGCATCTTCACAACGGGAAAGCCACTCAATATCCTGAGTTAATTTTGAAATATCCATTTCCATGCTGGTCTTGAGGTTATCAACTGCTGTCAGTTCCTTTTCAATCTTCTCCCACGCTTCCGGGCTGACTGCAGCTTCACGGGCTTTACGCAGTAGTTCTGCGTATTTGTTTGCTGTTGGACGAATAGATACATTAACTCTTGCATTTCCCTTAAAGAGACGGTCTGACTCTTCTGTCAGTGCAGCAAGAACCATTTGAACAGGAGTTCCGCCCATACTGGCTGAAAACAGAGCCTTTCCAATATCTCCCTCTCCACGAAGAATCTGTTCAGCTCCTTCTCTCAGCTCTTTGGTACCCAGTCCGAACATTGCAGAAAAATAGGATTGTTCCATATTACCAAGAAAAGGAAACAGTGCATTGTCAGGTAATGAAATGTCATCATCGTCCAGCAATGTATTTTTAGTTCCTTTGCGTCTTTGAAATATGAGGCGTTCTCCTGCACGGTTGACTATCTCTCCCTTGATTCGCAATTTTTTATAGTCATGAAGGAAATTATCAGGTGTTTTTGTGGGTATGTCAAAGAGCAGATCACGAAAGGCACGCAACAGAGAGCTTTTACCAGCTTCGTTGGATCCATAAATTAAATGGAGATCCGTACCATGAGCTTTAAATTCCATATCCAGATTGGTAAAAGGCCCGAAAGCTGGAATCTGTAATCTGTCAAATCTCATAAAGCCTGCCCTCCTTTTGTCCCAAGAGCATCAAGAATAATGGCTCTTACATCTTCTAAAATGGTAAATTTATTCTTCCCTGTCGTGCTTGATTTCTCTCCAGTCAAATCAGATTTATCTCCAGCCAAGCCTGATTTCTCTTCGGTTAAATCAGATTCAATTTCATTCCGGATTTCATTAGGTAGCACTCCAAGCATATCTTTAATTTCTGAAGGAAGATTGTCAGATTCAATTTTCGCCTGATCTAAAGTCTCCAGAACAATTCTGGTAAGAGTGTCTCTCTCTGCAAGCTGTGTCAAATCATATATCGGAGATGTTGCTATTTTGATTTGTTCAATCCAGACTGCATCTGCCCCTTGATTCTGGGCAATGCCAAGCAGTTCAGCACGCCAGTGGTAGGAATCACGATGAAGTTGTCCATGCAGATGCGTGGCTCCAGTAAAAACAATCCTGACAGCAAGCAGTCTGCCTTCAGCTTTACTTACAGCATTGATCATTGATTGATTGACCAGCCCAAGCATCTCAGATACGTCTGTAATACCAGTAAGGTTAATTTCAAGCATCTGCCATCTAACAACATCTAAATTATATTGCTGCACATTTTCCACATACAGAGAATCATTCACCGTAACTAAATAGCAACCACGCGGGCCAGTCTCCCTAATATCTCTTCCCTGACAATTCCCTGCAAACACAATCCAAGGGTCACGACTGATTATTTCCGGCTGGTGGATATGTCCAAGTGCCCAGTAATTATAGCCTTTTTGACGCAGATCTGTTTCAGAACACGGAGCATAGGTGTCATGACCAGTTCGACCAATCAGGCTTGTGTGAAGAAGTCCAATATTGAATTTATCCTGCACTGCAGTCGGATAGTCAGAGACAAGATTCTCAGGCACAGCCCTGTTAGGAAATCCTCGACCGTGAATCACCACAGGATATCTTAAAACTTCCACTGATTCCGTTGTCCGGGTCGAAAAAATATGAACATTATCCGGCAGGGTCAATTTTCTGGAAATCACCGATGCTGCATCATGGTTTCCTGAAATCAGATAAACTGGAATCCCCTTGTCATGCAGTCGAACCATTTGCCCGCGAAAAAAAAGACCGGTGCTGTAATCCTTCCAGTCTCCATCATACAGGTCGCCGGCAATCAACAAAAAATCAACTTTTTCATCAATTGCAAGTTGGATCAAATTCTCAAAAGCCCGTCGCGTTGCACCCCGGAGCAGGTCAACTGGTGCTCCATCATGCATATCAAGGCCTTTAAGTGGACTGTCAATATGAGCATCGGCAGCATGAATGAAACGTATCATGACAAATCTCCCGTTTTGGTCTTTTTAGCAGTAATTATATGTTCTTGCACAGCGAGTGTTTGTTCTTGTTCAGAAATGCTTAAAAGAAAATTTTTGATCAAAACAGCTCCATATTCTGTCATAAAACTCTCTGGATGAAACTGAACTCCATAAACAGGAAAACCTTCAAGTTCAATGCCCATAATGATCCCATCTAAATTCCATGCTGTAGGCACAATACGAGGAATTGCAGATTCTGTTATGGTCAGAGAAGTTGCAGATTCTGTTACAGTCATAGAAGTTGCAGGTTCCATTATCATCAGGTCATTGGCGGGTTTGATAATCAATGAGTGATAACGGGCAGCAGCAAAAGGAGATGGCACGCCTCTAAAAATGCCCACTTCTCTGTGACAAATCTTGTCGGTTTTTCCATGAACCGGCACTGGTGCCCTTTCAGTCCTGCCGCCAAACACCTCGTTCATGCACTGCATGCCAAGACAAACCCCAAGAATCGGTATTTTATCATAAAAGTACGCAATACACTCCTTTGAAATTCCGGCATGTGCAGGATCTTTTGGCCCAGGGCTAACAAGAAGATAATCAGGCTCAAGATCAGAAGCCTCCTGAATTGTTATTCTATCAGCCCTTTTGACAATAATTTCAAGCTCTAAAGGAATGAACATCTGCACAAGATTGTATGTGAAAGAGTCATAATTATCAATCACCAGCAGTTTATGCTTATTTTTTTTAT
>JADGBP010000450.1 GCA_015231395.1 Desulfamplus sp.
TTGCCGTGTTCACGAGCCATTAAGAAGCTCCGCATATTCTGATAACCATATAAAGAACCTTGCTGATAAGCAGTACCAGAAATATCAGGATTCATAATTTTCTGAATATCAAAATTAGCTATTTCTACAATTGTTTCTTGTATAGGGAGTATTTTTTAAGCCTGTTGATAAGGTTCAGATGAGTATCGTATCTTCTTTGTACTGATGGGGGAAGCCATCCCTCTGGTTTAGAACGATTCAAGAATCTTGGCTTTCTATACCATAATCTGTTTCTTCTGTTTCTTCGATACATTCTACGTTCTGTTAATCTCTCCGATGTTTTTCCATCTAACTTAACTGTTCCTGATATTAATTCTTTTGTTTCTGATACAGTGAATCCGCATGGAATGAATATAAGGTGCTAAACACTGCACAGATGCCAAGTACTGAACAGGTTTTAAATACCACGCAAATTCCCAACACTGCACAAATTCCTAACATCACACAAAATTCCAACACCACACAAATGATCAATATCACCCATCAACTCTCCGAAGTTTTTTTCAGGGATCTTATTGCTTCCACTTTTGGCTTGCAGCATTTAGATAATTTCATCACAAAAATTATACAGACACTGGAGCGTCAGAAAAATATTTTAACTCAAGATCTGCTTGACCTTCTGATGACCTACAATCCTGAAAAAACAATATCAATGCTTCATGATTTCAATCCCCATACACATGATCTGATTCATTTGAGCAACAAAGGTTTTAATCTTGTAACAATGTCTCAGGACAAATTGCCAGTACCGCCGGCGTTCATAATCACCACAGAGATATTTAGATGCAGAGAGGTTGTCTTCAAGTTTTCCAAAGCCAAAGAGGAGTTCATGAAGCAGATACGGGAATCTCTCACCAAAATTGAGGGAATGACCGGAAAGGTGTTTGGAGACCCTGAAAACCCCCTTGCCCTCTCTGTCAGGAGCGGTTCAGCCCTCTCAATGCCTGGAATGATGGCAACCATTCACAATCTTGGATTCAATGAAGAGATTATCGAAGAGTATGTAAACAGACATGGCAATGACTATTTAGCATGGGACAACTATCGCAGGTTCATTCAGTCATGGGCAATGATTTCTGGAAAACTTGATCGTGATGATTTTCAGAAACTTATGGATGAAGCCAAAGCCAAATATCAGGTCAATCTGAAGTGGGAATTTAAACCAGAACAGATGCGGGAGCTTGCCTTGAATTATCAACGTCTTGCTCGCCAAACAGGCCTTGGGATTCCAGATGACCCTTGGCTTCAACTTGTTGGTGCAATCTCAATGGTATTGGATTCATGGGAAAATGCCAAGGCAATCGACTACCGCAGAATTATGGATCTATCAGATGCATGGGGTACCGCAGTAATTGTCCAGACCATGGTATTTGGAAACAAAAGCAATAAATCGGGTTCGGGAGTGCTTTTTACCTCTCATCCTTACCGCAAGGTTCAGCGGGTCGCTTTGTGGGGCGATTATGCCTACGGAGATCAGGGGGAAGATATTGTCTCAGGACTTGTAACCAGCTATCCAGTTTCTGTTAAACAGGCTGAACTTGATGGAAGAGATACTGAAAAGAGTCTTGAAAAGAAATTTCCACAGATTTATGAGAAACTTCTTGAAATCGCAAGAGAGCTTGTATATCAAAAACGATGGAATCCGCAGGAGATGGAATTTACCTTTGAGAGCGATAATCCCAAGGATCTCTATCTGCTTCAGACACGGGACATGATAACCATCAAGAAAAAGGAGCGGTTTGATGTTTTCATTGAAACCGATTCTCTCAACAACTCCTTTCTGGGTAAGGGGATAGGCGTATCAGGGTCTGCCATCTCAGGACTTGCGGTATTTTCTGAAGAAAACATTCAGGCTTTGCGTCAAAAATTTGAAAAAGAGAAGATTGCCGGCAGCAAAATATTCGGCAGTCAGCAAAATGAAATATCCGGCAGTCATCAAAATGAAATTCCTCTTATATTAATCAGACAGGACACAGTACCTGAAGATATCAAGGTAATAAGCATGACAGACGGGCTTCTAACCTCCCGCGGAGGACAGACATCCCATGCATCAGTGGTGGCAGTCAGGCTCGAAAAAACATGCGTTGTGGGATGCCGGCAGATGAAAGTCTATGAATCAAGGCGATATTGTGAAATTGGGGGAAAACGGATATCTTTTGGTGATCTAATATCAATAGACGGAAGAAACGGACGGGTATTTCATGGGGCTCATGCTATTGAAAATGAGATACATATTTTGCCGATATAAATAATGACGCTATATTCAACGAGGAGGAAAATATGGAATCAGCAGTCACTAATACCATAATAAAATTATTTGAAACAATTCCTGAACAGCAGCTTCAAGAACGTGCACTGGAACACATGAGAGAATATATAAAAGAGATGCGGGATGAGGCAA
>JADGBP010000451.1 GCA_015231395.1 Desulfamplus sp.
TTATCAAAAAATATCTCGAAGCAATGACTGAAAATCAGACGCTTGTAATGCAGTCAGGGCATCCTCTTGGACTCTTCAAATCGTCACCCGAAGATCCGCGTGTTATAATTACAAACGGCTTGATGGTTGGGCTTTACGATAATCCTGATGACTGGGAAATAGCAGCCCAGATGGGTGTTTCATCTTATGGTCAGATGACAGCAGGCGGCTGGATGTATATAGGTCCTCAAGGCATTGTTCATGGAACTTACAACACCCTTTTAAATGCTGGTCGCAAGATGTGTGGAGTTCCAGCAGACGGCAACCTTGCGGGTCTTATCTTTGTCTCGTCAGGGCTTGGGGGCATGAGCGGTGCACAGCCCAAGGCTGCCAAGATCGCCGGAGCTGTCTCCATAACGGCTGAGGTTGATCTTTCCCGAATAAAAACCCGCCATGAACAGGGGTGGGTAGATATGGTATCATCTGATCCTGACGAAGTTTTAGCACTTGCGTCAAAAGCTGTGGCTCTTGCAAAGTTATCCTCTGTTGCCTCAACAGGAGAAAATTTTGCATCAACAGGAGAAAAAGTACAATCAGACACATCTCAATGTGCCACATCAATTGCTTTTCATGGCAATATTGTTGATCTTCTGGAACATATTGTGAAAAACAGGTTCAAAGTTGATCTTCTCTCTGACCAGACATCATGCCATGTTGTTTATGATGGTGGGTATTGTCCTCAGGGAGTCACGTTTGAAGAGAGAACACGCCTTCTTGCCCATGACCGTCCCACTTTTAAAAGCCTTGTTGATAAAAGCCTTCGCCGCCACTATGAGGTTATCAAAAAGATTTCAGAGCAGGGGACATTCTTTTTTGATTATGGCAACGCTTTTTTAAAGGCGGTTTTTGATGCTGGTGTCACTGAAGTTGCCAAAAACGGTGTTGACGCAAAAGATGGATTTGTATTTCCATCATATTTTGAAGATATCATGGGACCCATATTTGACTATGGATATGGACCATTTCGCTGGGTCTGCTTGAGCGGAAAACCGGAAGACCTTGAAAAGACAGATCAAGCTGCCATGTCATGTATTGATCCAAACCGCCGACCGGAAGACAGAGATAACTATATATGGATAAGGGATGCTTTTGCAAACAGGCTGGTGGTGGGAAGTCAGGCACGCATTTTATATCAGGACGCCGCGGGTCGCGTAAATATTGCCCTTAAATTCAATGACATGGTAAGAAAGGGAGAAACTGCCGGTCCCATCATGCTTGGCAGAGATCACCACGACCCGGGAGGAACAGATTCACCTTTCAGGGAGACTGCCAACATAAAAGACGGCAGCAATGTTTGTGCTGATATGGCAACTCACTGCTTTGCCGGAAATGCTGCACGAGGCATGTCTCTTGTGGCTCTTCACAATGGCGGAGGCACAGGAATTGGAAAGGCAATTAATGGTGGATTTGGTCTTTTGCTTGATGGCAGCGATAGAGTTGATAAGATTATCCGGTCTGCAATGTCCTGGGATGTGATGGGCGGAGTAGCAAGACGCAACTGGGCACGAAAACAGAATGCAATGGAAGTGGCAATAAACTATAATCAGGAAAACAGCAACGGAGATCAGGTTACCATTCCGTTTCTGCCTGATGAGAAACAGATTGCCAAAGCTGTAAAATCTTTTTTTTGAAATTAACATAACTGATTTGGATATGGGATGAATGGGATAGTTTAATATGACAATAAAACTCTTCACAAATGCAAGAATTTACACTCCGGTAGATAATGGGGTTCCTGCTGCCGGTAAGGCTCAGGGAATGCTCAACTATTTTGAGCATGGTGCCATACTTGTTGAAAATGGCATCATCACGGATATAGGTAATATCTATGATATCAAAGGAATTGCTGATTTATGCAATATCGACAATATTGATGATATTTCCGATGATGTTGACGATATTTCCAACGACATTGAAGATATTTCCAATGATGTTGACGATATTTCCAACGACATTGAAGATATTTCCAATGATATTGAGGGTATTTATGATAACATGGACAATATTGACAATATAGATAGCGATGGAAGTGCTGACAGCCTTCTTGAGAACACCTCTTCCGATGAGAACGGCACTGTCGATGACAATATAACTTCCGATGATGACAATATAACTTCCGATGATGATAGTATTACTACTGATGATGACATCATCTCTGCTGATGACAACATTGTTAATAATAGAGAAAAACAAAAAATTGTGGATAAAATGATTGACTGCCGGGGACAATGTCTTATTCCGGGTTTTGTTGACCCGCATACACATATGTGCTTTGGAAAGCTCAGGGAATCAGAGTTTGAAATGAGGCTTAAAGGAACTCCATATCTTGAGATACTCAAGCAGGGCGGAGGAATATTGTCATCTGTAAAAGACATGGCAAACATATCTG
>JADGBP010000452.1 GCA_015231395.1 Desulfamplus sp.
ATGAAATCTGTAGATGGAACGCTTCATCAACTTATTCCTCAGATTATCCAAAATCTTTTTAAAACTCTCTTCTGATACATAATTCCATTCTTTGTTTTCAACAGCCTGCTCATCTTTGTTTATTATAGGTATTTTATGACTGCCTTTTTGGTGCATAAAATTGGTAAAAGACTCTTTTATCTTTGCTGCATGTTCTTTCAAAGTCTCATCTTTAAATTGAATATCCTTTATTTTTACAGCATCTTTGCTCAGAACATTCTTATTATTGATAATATTATTGGCTTGAAGCTCTCTTTTAAAACTATCAACAAGTTCAGGAGTAATCTTCTCTTCTGGGAGACCTGCTTTTTTAAGGGATTCTGTTAGAATTTCGGCTGTAACTTCATCACGGTTAAATGCCATGCTGTCATTAAAATCTTTTTGCAGGGTTTCAGCAAAAACATCATAATGTTCATTTGCAATTACTGTTAATTCATTTGTCTTGTTATCTCTAATTCGTTTACCTGTAACATCAACGGGCAATCTAAGACCTCGACCAATCTCCTGCTTTTTGGCAATGTCGCTGACACTGCTTTTTAGAGTGCATAATGTGAATATATTGGGATTATCCCACCCTTCACGCAATGCAGAGTGTGAAAAGACAAATGCCAATGGTGTGTTAAAAGAGATAAGTTCATCTTTTTTTTCTAAAATCAACTCAATTCCACGATCAATATCTTCTTGAGATTTTTTTACATATTCATCATCTGGTTTTGGACTTTTTTTAAACTCAACTTCTTGAATCTTGTTGTGCTTATCTCGTGCAAAATACCCCTCTCTAACTAAAGAGACATTTTTGTATTCAGCAAACAGCTTCTCTTCACCTGAAATTGAATTGTATTGTTCAAATTTAGCTCTATACTTATCTGACTCAATCAGTTTTTTATAAGTCTCATCAAAAATACGCAGATATCCGCCTCTGCCATCGTCTGCTGCATCATCACGAACCTTGCTTACAGAATCAATAAAAAAGAGTGTAAGAGCTTTGATTTTATAACCTTTATCAAGTATCTCAAACTGCTTTTGTAAATGGTTTTCTATTGCAAGCTCTATCTGAATCCTTACAGCATCTTCTTGAGTAACATCTTTATTTGACTGTCCCTGTTCAAGTTCAAAGTGTCCGCTAATAGTGGCTATTTTAAGAGGTTGAAGTTTATGCGGGTTTTCTGCAATCCTCATATCTGAATATTGAGACAATCCTCCTGAAAGTTCTAATAAAGATGCTCCACCAAGAACATCAACCTTTCGCAACCGAATTTTTCCACCTTGCTCTTGACTGAAAATCTCAAGTTTTGCTTTTAAATCACGGGTCATCTCAATATAGCGGATGTAAGGGAAACTCTTTGGAATCACTCCATACACTGTTTTTACACATATTTTTTTAACTAAATCCTGCTGAAACGCATCAAAAGAGTCAAGTTTGTAAATCATATTAAAAGGAAATTCTTTTTTGTGTGTAGCAGAATATTTAAGTATAAAGAGTGGATTAAGCTCATTAACCGCCTCAATAGACTTTGAAGGTTTTTTCTTTGTCCCTTCTATTCTCTGCGGTTCATCTAACAAAACAATTGGATTAAGTTCTTTGAGTTCTTCCCATATAATATGACCTGATTCATCAGCATTTTTTACTTTAGTTCTATCAGCAGCAAAAGCCTGCATGTTCATCACGCATATACTTAAACCAGAACTCTCTATAAATTCCCTTTATCTGAGTGCTGGAGCTGTCATAAACAAAGCTGTGTTTGGTTATATCTAAATTGTAAAGAGCTTTAAGGTGGTCTTTGAGCATATCAATAGATTTTTCAACACCTTTTCGTATGGCAATTGAAGGGACAACAATCATGAATTTCTTAAATCCATAGGTCTTATAAAGGCTTAAAATAGTCCGCAGATATACATAGGTCTTTCCTGTACCTGTCTCCATCTCAATTCCAAAGTTGCCTTTATAAAGTTCATCATCGCTGAAAATCCTGTTTCCAAGCTGAATTTTACGCAGATTCTCAAGCAGTCTGCTTCCCATTGTAATCTGCGGGTTACGGCTCTGTTCTCCTGCAAGCAGACTCTTACCAGCATAAAGACCTTGAACCTGTTTTGGCAGCCCATCAAAAAGTTCAACTGTGCTCTCTATGGCTTGAATCTGATGAGCAAGTTTATCGTCAAATTGAAATTTTATTCTGTTATCCATTTTTATCTTTTATTCACTTTTGAGTTTCATTGATGATACTATCAACATCAATCCCTTTTTCTTTTAGTATCTTTAAATACAGCTCTTTTTCTTTATCAGCCTGTTCATGAGCTTTAACCGCTTCTTCTTTGGCTTTAACAGCCTGCTCTTGAGCTTTAACCGCTTCTTCTTTGGCTTTAAGAACCTGTTCATGAGCTTTAACA
>JADGBP010000453.1 GCA_015231395.1 Desulfamplus sp.
CCTCTCCAATAAGTTTTATGTCAAAATTATCAATGAGAACTTTCAAAACAGCCGGAGATACAAAACCTGGAAGTGTGGGTCCAAGGCGGATTCCTTTGATGCCAAGGTGCAGCAGGGCAAGAAGTACCGCAACAGCCTTCTGCTCATACCAAGCGATATCAAATGAGAGAGGAAGGTCATTTATGTGTCCAAGACCAAAAGCCTCTTGTAGCTTGAGAGCAATAACAGCCAGTGAGTATGAATCATTGCACTGTCCAGCATCAAGAACTCTGGGAATTCCCCCAATATCTCCAAGATTAAGTTTGTTATAGCGATATTTCGCACATCCCGCGGTTAGAATAACAGTATCTTTTGGGAGCTTCTCGGCGACTTCGGTAAAATATGCCCGACCTTTCTGTCTGCCGTCACATCCTGCCATAACCACAAAGCGTTTGATGGCTCCTGATTTTACAGCCTCAATAACCTTGTCAGCCAGAGCAAGAACCTGATTATGTGCAAATCCACCTACTATTTTTCCTGTCTCAATCTCCTGTGGAGGAGCACATTTTTTGGCAACTTCTATCACTGCCGAAAAATCTTTGGCTTTCCCTGGCTCTCTGTCTGCAATGTGTTTAACTCCCGGGTAAGCCGGAATACCTGTAGTGAAAATACGGTCTGTATAGGTGTTTTTGCTCTTGATGGGGATAATGCAGTTGGTTGTCATCAAAATTGCACCGTTAAAGGTTTCAAAATCCTCGTTTTGTTTCCACCATGAACTGCCATAATTACCTTTAAGATGGGAATATTTCTTGAAAGCAGGATAGTAATTTGCCGGCAGCATCTCACCGTGTGTATAAATATCCACACCGGTTCCTTCAGTCTGTTTCAGAAGTTCATCCATATCTTTGAGATCATGACCACTGATGAGAATACCAGGGTTTGTGCCAACGCCAAGGTTGACTTCTGTGATTTCAGGATTGCCATAAGCCGCAGTGTTCGCTTGATCCAGAGCAGCCATGGTATTTACAGAACACTCCCCAGCTTTGAGTACCCATCCAACCATATCATCAACAGAGAGATTTTCAGTTGTGGATACAAGAGCACTGAGAATAAAATCATATATTTCAGTTTTTTCAACACCTAAAATTGCGGCGTGATCCGCATAGGCAGATATGCCTTTAAGCCCGATAATCAGAAGTTGACGCAAAGATCTTACATCTTCATTGTCTGTCGCAAGTACGCCAACTTTTGCGGCTTCTTCCTGATATGTGGATTCATCATCAGAGAACCAAAGAGCAGAATCATCCAGAGCACCGGTTACCTTACCTTCAACTTTATTCCTGAGTTCTTTTTTATAATCCTGAGCCTTTTTGATCAATTGAACCAGATTATTATCATCAAAATTAACATTAGTGATGGTCGTAAAAAGTCCCTTGGTTACAAAACGTCCGGCTTCAGTAGTTACATCAACTCCGGCAGACTTTGCTTTTTGTGCGAGAACAGCTATACCTTTCAGGTTGAAAATTAATAAGTCCTGCAGATTGGCTGTTGTACCTTCCTTTCCGCAAACACCTTTTACTGTACAGCCGGTTCCTTTGGCTGTTTCCTGACATTGAAAACAAAACATGGTAAAGCCTCCTTAATTTATATGATTATTAATAACACTCATGGCAGCAGTTCTGCCATCCCTGACTATGTTGATGACATCATAATCATCATAACACATAAAGGGAAGCTTATATGCTCCATAATATAAAAAATTAGTGAATACTACTTGATCGCAATCATTGAAGCAAAGTTAAACCATTTTAGCCATACATCCATAGTGTCAAATCCTGCATTTTTCAGTCTTTTGGTATGTGATGCAAGTGTTTCCGGAATCAGGATATTTTCAAGTGAGTCCCGCTTTCTGCTGATTTCAAGTTCTGAATAGCCGTTTTCAATTTTAAATTTTTTATAAAAATCATGGTGCATTTCCAAGATTACCTCGTTTTCATGGATAATCTTTTCAGTTAATAACAAAATTCCACCTTTATTCAGTCCATTATAAATTTTTTGAATAAACTGGTCTCTTTTTTCAGGCTTAATAAATTGCATGGTAAGATTAACTATAACAACAGATGCATTGAAAATAGATATGTCTTCTGCAGTACCGCATACAAGGTTTATATTTGTGCACTTTTCATAATTATAATTGGGTTTCAATTTACGAAGATGTCCAAGGCGATTACGGTATTTTTCAATCATGGAAGGAGAGCTGTCAACAGCAGTCATGAAGTATGGGCGTTCTCCAAATGTTTCATCTATCATAATGCTCAAAGAGGCGGATCATGGTTTCTTTTTCAGACCACCCGACAACGTAATCAGAGAGTTCCCTGAGTTTGATGTGACAAATACATATGATGAACTTAAGACAAAACTTGAAGCTCTCTTGTAA
>JADGBP010000454.1 GCA_015231395.1 Desulfamplus sp.
TCAACTAAAAACCTTAAATTTGCAATAAAATTAATGCTTTTATAAAGAATATTCCAACCTTTTCCGGTTAATGAATTTGCAAACTAAAAATGTTCGTTTTTATTTTAAAGCTCTTATTTTACCTTTTTTGCATACAATGCAAGTTTTACTACTTCTTGCTCCTTTTACTCCCGAAGTTCCAGAACAAGATGATGTTGTGCATCCAGTATCACCACACCTATCACATTGCCATACAGTTGTATTTCTACCACACCCTGGACATTTCATAATTTATAATCTTCTATTTATATGCTTTCATTGCTTTTCTTAAATTCAATATAGCTGCCGCTTCTTCTTTTGTGTAAACGCTTTTGATTTGTTCTTCGGTTTCAGGAGTTACTGCAAGAATGAATCCCGTCCAAGCACCATTACTTTGAGCATATAATGGGTCATCAGCAATATTTTCAACTGTTTTACTGAAATTATAACCATATTTGTTAAACGACTTTATTATTGCTTCTCTGGAAAGCACAGGGTCATTTTTTACATCTTTACCTCGTATTAATGGAATCATAGCTCTGGCTATCTTATCAATAGTTTCTGGAGTTAATGGTGCTGGTATAGGAGATATACTTTCAACTCTTATATTTGAAGTATCCTGCTTTTCTTTCTCTTTAGCTGCAACTTCGTCAGCATTATCAGGTTCATTAAGTTTTGTCAGTGCGTCTTTATCTCCAGATAATGCAGCCTTAACAAGTTTTCCAACAGAGCCATTAGGATTTTTCACGTATTCATCTGCATGATTTGAAGCACAAGCATCACAATCTCCTAATTCCAATAATTTAAGATAGGTTTTCTCATAAAGTCTGCCTTGTTCTGAGCGGGGAGGTGCTTTATATTGTTTTCCAAGCACAGCAGCAATAGCTTCTGCTTCTTTTGCTTTAACATATCCAATATCAACTAATTCATTAATATTCTTAACATCACCACCGCATAATTCACTAACGACACTTTCATGGTATCTACTAAAATAACCGTCAGGTAATTTTGCTGCTATAGCCAATTTTTCCATTGTTTCTACATGGTCTTTTTCAAATTCACTACAATAGTTTTGAGCTTTAGAAACTTCATCATCTTTAGTTTCTTTGAATGCTGGACATAGCGTATCAAATTGAGAATCTACAACATCAGACTCACTGGCAGAAGAACCATCAAGAATCTCTCCTGATTCTTCATCACGCCAAACATACTCTATATTGCCATCTTTAAGTGAGTGGCTAACCATAGTAAATTTACCAAGATGACTGATGGAGATAGTTTTATTCTTGCAATCTGCGGTTGATGAATAAAAATTGCCTTTTTCCTCATCTAATGTCTGCTTAATACATTCCTCTTGTTCGTTTGCTGGTCTCATTCGCTCACAATATTCTTCTGCATTAGGTCGTTTTACTTCCGCAATAACCGATGCGTTAGAAGAATTTAAACCGTTAATTTTAAGGATAGTTCCTTGACAGCCTTTTATTGACAGATATAGTTCTTGAATAGCAGTTTTAACAGATGCCTCAGCCTTATTACCTTCTGGTGGTTCATTTGCGTCAGGATTATCCTCATCATAATCAGGCTCAACATGGTAGGAGAGCAATCTAATATTCTTTTTTTCCTCAACTCCTGTTGACGCATCTTTGCCTGTAAGCTCTGACTTGATTGAACGCTTCAATGCTGGAACATACCAAGATATATCATTGCCGATATTAACTTTATCACCGTCCTTAACCTCGGTCTGGAGGACAATTTTGAGTGCATCAAACTCACCAGCAGGGACACTAACCTTTTCCCAGCCTTCAACTGTGCCGTTAATCGTATGATAACGCTGATTTTTTGTCTTATTATTCGTTTCTACAGATTGTGCTGTCCATTTTTTGCCAACACTTAAAGGAAAATCTAAATATTTGAGTGCTGGTGATAATGACACACCATCTTTACCGTCAACACCAGAGCCAAGATAACCCCAAGCAAGGTCATAGTAATTAGTTCTTTTATTTCCACTTTTTTCATTTGTAGTTACTACTGTCATACGATTACCATTGATTGCTGTAATCTCACGGACTGAAATATAACTTAATTTAGTATTGGATATATTTTCTGTTTCAAATTTATAACTATCGCCAACCTTAACGGTTGGAGCTTCAACTGTTTTATTATCTTGTGCCAACACGAACGAACTTAAATGGAGTATCATCACAAATGAAATGATTGAAAACCAGACACATGACTTCATATACTATTTCTCCTTTTGAATCAGATTGGTCACAAATAAATCACTCCCAATAATTCTTATTCTTCAACGGTGTCAGATAATTAGTCCACCACTTTGACCACTCACTATAATTCCGGGGACAATTGATTACACCAAACATAAGGAAGT
>JADGBP010000455.1 GCA_015231395.1 Desulfamplus sp.
ACCTGTTTTTTTACGATAAGTTCAGAAAATCCTGTCATCAATATTACTGGAAAACCAGCCTGTTTCTGCCAGATTTTTTGGGCAAGCTCAACTCCGGTCATTTCAGGCATGGACATATCTGTGATGAGAATATCAGCACCTTTTGTGTTAAAAACTTCAATTACATCTGAACATCTGTTAAATGCCATTACCCTGTAACCAAGATCAATAAGTACTTTTCTTAGCATTGTCGTGATAGCAGGTTCATCATCCACCAGGAGAATTCGCTCCGTTCCACCTATGAGTTCAGAGGTTTGGCTGATTTTAGCCACACTTTTTTCATCAGCAACAGGAAAATAAATACGAAAAATCGACCCTTTCCCAATTTCACTTTCCAATCCGATATGACCAGCACAATGTTTAACAATACCATGAACCACAGAAAGTCCCATACCTGTTCCTTTCCCAACATCCTTGGTTGTAAAAAAAGGCTGAAAAATCTTATCCCTAATTTCAGGTGGAATACCCACACCTGTATCGCTGACTGAAATCTCTGTATATCGACAATTTGCCTTTATATCTGCCGACACATATTCCTCAGGAGGAATATTGCGAAGAGTGACCGTCAAGGTTCCTCCTGATCTTTCCATTGCGTGTTTGGCGTTGGTACACAAATTCATGATAATTTGATGAATCTGTGTTGGGTCAGCCAATACCTCTCCGCAATCAGGCTGAACCTTATGTATGAGTTTGATATTAGCAGGAAACGAGGCTTTCAGAAGCTTTAGGACTTCCTTTAGAATCAGCCCTACATCCACAGGCTGTATTTCCTGATTTGATTGGCGACTGAATGCCATAATTTGTCTGACCAGATCCCGTGCCCTCAAGGCAGCTTTTTCAATCTCCCTAACATTCTCTTTTATGTTATCTGTAGCTTCAGGATTTGCAACAGTCATTTCTGCATATCCAAGAATTGGAAAAAGAATATTGTTGAAATCATGAGCAATACCACCTGCAAGCACACCAATAGTTTCCATTTTCTGGGCTTGTTGCAAATGAGCCTCAATCTCCATCCTTGTTGAATCCAGTTTGTCAAGTCGTTGCTTTTCACTCATTTGCCGTGCCACAATATTCATAATTACATCCATCTCAATTGGCTTTAAAATATAATCGTTGGCACCGGCATGCCATGCAGTAACAATATCTCCAGACTGTGCTTTGGCGGTGAGCATCACAAATCTTGTATTACGCAATTCTGGCATCTCTTCTCTGATTTTTTGCATTGTTTGAATACCATCAGGAGGTGGCATCATCCAGTCAAGGAGAATGACATCAGGTTTGAACTCATGGATATGCTGGAGACAAGCATCACCACTCTCCTGTAGTGAAATGAGATAATCATCCTCAAGAAATCCTGAGACTACCAATCTGTTTTCAAGATTATCATCAACAATCATAATTCTTCCTTTTTCCATCCCACTCTCCTTAATTATACATTTAAGTTTTTAATATATTGGTTCTACTATTGACCATCTTATAGATTTTCAGAAAAATATTTTGGCATCTCTTCTTTTGAAGAAGGGCAACCGCAAGGGATTGCCCCTACTCTTGCCAATTTAATTATCTGGGAAACTATAGATTATGCTGTTCTCTAAAAATTCATGGTTCAGCCCTGAAAATTCTCCTTCACTTCCAGAATCTTTTCCCTGATTCTAAAAAATGCTTCAACTAATCGAGGGTCAAAATGGCTACCTGACTCACTCTCAATAAAAGCAAAGGACTCTTGAGTTGACCAGGCTTTTTTATAGGGACGTGTTGAGGTCAAGGCATCGAAAACATCTGCTAAAGCTATAATCCTGCCTACCACTGGAATTTCTTCGCCCTTGAGTTTTCCGGGATATCCTGAACCATTCCACTTTTCATGATGAGACAGTGCTATTGCTTCACCCATTCTGATAAGCTCAGATTTGCTGCCCGTAAGAATTTTGCTTCCAATAAATGAATGTGTCACCATGACTTTCCATTCATTAGGGCTCAATTTGTCAGGTTTCAGCAGGATATTATCAGGAATGCCGACCTTTCCGATGTCATGCATTGGTGCTGCATTCAGAATAAGCCAGCAGAACAATGGCTCCATTCCAGCCTCTCTTGCCAGTAAAGCAGAATAGTGAGCCATCCTGACAATATGTTGGGAGGTCTCTACATCTTTATATTCTGCAACTTTTGTCAGCTTGCAGATTATCTCAAGTTGTGTATCCCGCAGCTCCTGATTCTGTTCCCAGATAGTAGCTTCCGGAAAACCACAGGAAAAACCTGACTTGTTAAAACATGAAGCTGTCAGGGCTTTTCTGATTCTCATATCCAGTTCTTCAATTTTAGCTGGCTTCAATATAAAATCTACTGCCCCACCTCCAAATG
>JADGBP010000456.1 GCA_015231395.1 Desulfamplus sp.
ACCTCTGACAGTTAAAACTTGCTGCACACCTTTATTGGTGGAATTAAAATATTCTTCCAGGCTCTTTTTTTCACCTTTGTAGAATATGTTCTGATTTTTACGCAATTGACTAATAGTTTGCACATTAAATGAGGATGTTTTTTTAATACTTTCTTGTGTTGAGGTGATATTTTTCCTGCTTAAATCGCTTATCTTTTTCTTTGCTGCTATCGTATATATTCCATTGGGATAGGCAGTTATATATTGTTGAATTTTTTGAGCATCCAGTTCATCTTTAACTCTATACCAAAACTCTGTGTCACCCATTTCATTACCTTGTAACTCTATAGGCCCAGATAGATTCATGTAAAAATCATCAATAAGGCTGCTATTTATCCATGGAATTTGTGTAAGGCTTTCATCATTTTGTTCTTCAAGAGAAACTTGTCTTGAGAATTCATAAACTGATTTATGAACCCTCTTCAACATTTGATCTACGGGATAATTAGGCTTGTCAATATTTTCAAGAAGATATTTTGTATAAAGAGAATTTTTATCATCTTTGGTTAAAGAATAAGAGACTTTACCCGGTGCTGTGGCGAATGCAAGCAAGGTATTAACAGGTGCATCTAACGCTGCTAACCCTTCTGCTTCTAAATCTTCACTGGGTGATTTTCTACAGGCATCCAGCATAATGATTTTGGTTTTAAGATTCTGTTTATTCAATATAGACATAATCTCATCAACTGAAATACTGTATTTTTTAAAGCTATTTCTGATAAAGTCAGAGTTAATATTACTACTATCCTTTATGCTGAAGTCAGACATAACCAAATAGTTATGTCCATCTATCTGCACTCCATGCCCAGAAAAATAGAAAAATACAGCACAACCTGGATGAATCTTCTTGTCAAAAGAGTTCAAGGTATTTTTAATATCACCAGACTTCATATCTGTTAGAGTGACTACATCAAACCCTAAATATTTCAACTTGTTGCTCAACACCAGAGCGTCATTTACTGCATTATCTAATGGCTCTAACTCCTTATAATATCCATTACCAATAACAAGGGCTAACCTCTTCTCAAAAGTAATTAATTTTTGAGAAAAAACACTTTCCGATAGGCAAATCACCAATAATAAGGCACTAAAAATTATCCTCATAGATATTCGCATAATTTCAATCAAATAAATTTCTCAGTTTGGTCAATGATCCTGCGAAAACACTTTCATTTACTACTTCTTTGACTTCTTTCTTGTTTTCGCCCAACAGATAAATTTCAGTTCTTCTATTTAATCTCATACCATCTTCTGTAGAGTTATCAGCTTTAGGCATACTTGCTCCAAGTCCTGAAATTTGAATACGACCGTATGGAACATTCTTTGTCACTAACATGTCTTTAACTGCTTGTGCTCTTGCAAATGACAGTTTTTGATTCTTAGTATCAGAACCTCTGCTATCAGTATGCCCTTCAACTAATATGTCAGCATCGGTCTTATTTATTATAATGTCAGCAACTTTTTCTATCACTTCATTAGCCTCAGGTTTAATAATACTTTTACCAGAGTCAAACAGTAATCTTTCTGAAACCGTAAGCATTAAGCCTCTCGGGGTTTCTGTGACTTCTATATCCTTTGTAGTGTCGATGGTTTTAGTAACAACTCTCTGTGTTGTCAAGCATCCAGTTAGGCATAAGGCTATCGTTATAATAACCGAGAAAAGCGTAATTTTCATAAGTGTCTCCTCCTTTAATTCATTACTTTAAATTGCACCCTTCTATTTACAGCATCAGTAGGATTTGTTCCGGGTAGAGGCTTGTCATATCCCCTTCCTCGTGTAACCAGATTACTATTGTTTAGTCCTTTTCTTAAAAGATACTCTTTTACAGTAGCAGCTCTTTTTATAGATAAAGCTCGATTATACTCTTTACCACCAACAGCGTCAGTATGTCCCTCAATGATTAGTTGAATATTTTGATTTTGAAGTGCCATTGAAATATTTTCAAGTATTTGAATTGTATTTTCATCATTTCTCAACTCATAAGAGTTATATTCAAACATTATTGGCAAAGAAACTTCACGAGTTTTCACAGATTCATCAATTGCATTTTTAGGCTTAGAAACAGCTTTAGAGCTATCACCTCCTATTGTAAGACCTTTGCTTGCCCCAAGCCTGCTTTTAACTTCACTACTATTATTTACATCATTTTCAATCAAAATTCCTTGAAGCTCTTTAACACTTGGGACTTCCCCATATTTATAAACCTTCATATCAGCACTAACATTGCGTAAGCGTTCACTCCCCCCTCCCCAGCCATTGATAACAACAAAAAAATAGAGACAAATAAGTTTGAATGTAGTAGAAGCATCAGCATTATGAATCTATTAACAAAAGACGACCTTACGCAAATGGA
>JADGBP010000457.1 GCA_015231395.1 Desulfamplus sp.
ATTTGAAACTGCCATTTAAACTTGACAATGATCTATTTCGCAAAGGTGAAACTGTTGTGCATGAAGCAATAAGAGAGGCTTTGGTTAATACCCTTATTCATGCTGATTATCAGGGAGTTGGCGGTATTGTGATTGAGAAATATCAGGATAAATTTGAGTTTTATAACTCTGGTAATCTGCTTGTTTCAGTTTATCAACTTTTTCGTGGAAATGTGAGCGAATGCCGTAATAAATCATTGCAGACAATGTTCATGATGATAGGTGCAGGAGAAAAGGCAGGCTCAGGAATTGACAAAATCTGGAATGGGTGGGAATCACAGCATTGGAGATACCCAAAATTGACAGAGCATATTCAGCCTGACAGGGTTCAATGGACTCTGCCTATGATAAGCATGATTCCAGAAGCATCTCTTAGGCGTTTGGAATCTCAATTTGGAAAACAGTTTCATAATTTTTCAAAACTTGAAGTTCAGGCATTGGTTACAGCAGATATTGAGGAAAGTGTTGATAATGCACGTATGAGGCAGATTACAGGAGAACATTCAGCAGATATTACACGTTTAATGCAAAATCTTGTTGGAAGAGGTGTTTTAGTTCAAAAAGGTCTTGGGCGTTGGACTCAATATGGTTTGCCAGAATCAAAAGATTTATCAGTAAAACACTCTGACTCTATACGTAATGGTTTTGACTCCCTACATAAAGAATCTGACTCCATACGTAATGGTTTTCACTCCCTACATAAAGAATCTGACTCTATACATAAAAATTTGGATAAAGTTAAAAATGGAGCAATTTCAGATACTCGTTGGTCTGAACTGCTTAAAATTGCATCTATTACAAGAGAGAAAAAACGCATTTCCCCAAAAGATATGGAAAGTTTGATATTAAAATTATGCACAGGTAACTGGCTGACAAGAAGAGAATTGGGGGAGTTGTTGGAAAGAAATATTGAGAGTTTGAGATCACGTTTTCTTACGTCAATGGTTGAACATGGATTGCTTAAACTTCGTCATCCTGACAAGCCTAATCGTGTTGATCAGGCTTATATAACAGCTATAGATTCAGAAAAGGATACAATATGAGAACTGACAAAACACCTGAAGATATAAGGCTTGATGAAAGAAACCATGTTGAAAAACCTTTGCTTGACCAGCTTGCAGGTCTTGGCTGGGAGATTATTGATCTTGACAAGGATCAGAAACCTTTAGACAGCTATCGTAATAATTTTACAGATGTTGTTATGCCTTCTGTGCTGTGCGAGCAGATAAAGGTTATTAATCCATGGCTTGAAGATTGGCAGGTTGACGAAGCTGCACGTCAGATTACCTCCAATTTTGCTGTGAACAAACTTTTAGAAAATAATCATTATGTTTTAAGTCTTTTGCTTGAAAATACAACTGTCAGCAAAAATTTTAAGACAGGAGAGACAAGTCCAACTGTTAAATTTGTTGATTTTGACCAGCCTGACAAAAATAGATTTATTGCAGTGTGCCAGCTTAGAGTGCGTATTCTTGGAACAGAGTATCATATAATCCCTGATATTGTGCTGTTTTTAAATGGTCTGCCGATTGTGGTTATTGAGTGCAAATCTCCAAAAGTTAAAGACGCAATTCCTGAAGCCATAGACCAGTTGTTAAGATACAGTGAACAAAGAGGGGTAAAAGGTGAGGGAAGTTCGCCTCTTTTTTACTTTAACCAGTTTATTGTTGTAACCTGCCGTCAAGAAGCTAAATTTGGAACAATTACAACCCATAATGAAAAATATTTTTATCGCTGGGCTGATCCATATCCTTACACCGTAAATGATTTAGAATGTGGAGCAAGCGGACCCAATGACCAGCAGCGTCTTGTGGCTGGAATGCTAAACCATTCTAATCTGCTTGATATAATTAGAACTTTTACCCTTTTTTCTGTTAATGACAAGGGGCAGGCAATAAAAATAGTTGGTCGTTATCAGCAGTTCAGGGCTGTAAAAATAGCTGTAAAACGGCTGCTTGAAGGTAAAAATCAAAATGAACGCAGTGGAATAATCTGGCACACTCAAGGTTCAGGCAAATCTCTTACAATGATGTTTATGGTGCGTGAGATGTATCGCCATGCTGAACTTGCAAGCTGGAAGGTGGTTTTTATAACAGATAGAACACAGCTTGAGAATCAGCTTAATGAGACAAGCAGAAGCATTGGTTTTAAAGTAAAGGTTGCAGAGTTTATCAATCCTAAACCACAACCTGATGGAAAGAGCCTTAAAGAGCTTTTGCGTTCTGATACTTCTGATCTTGTTATGGCTATGATTCATAAATTTCGTGATGCAGAGCTTACAGAGACTTTCCCGCTTCTAAATCCAAGCCATAAAATACTTGTAATGACTGATGAGGCACATCGTTCTCAATA
>JADGBP010000458.1 GCA_015231395.1 Desulfamplus sp.
GGCTGTAAGCATGGTAAAGCCAATAACAAGACTTGTGTAGCTTGTGTTATCCAGAAGATCAAGAGATGGAAGTCGTTTGTAGAAAAAGCCTCTTTTTTTCTCTTTCACAGCTTTTTCCTGAACAAGAGTGGGCAGGCATCCCGGTCTATCCAGCGTGTTAAGTTGTATAACATCGGGTTTTATTCTGTAACATGCCTGTTTTAAAGCCTCAATATCATTTTTTTTGTCATTGAATCCAGGCAGAATAAGAATTTCCAGTGCCATTCTGCCGGTATAAATCTTCCTGAAATCAATAATCCCTTGAATATAATTGTTTATATCAATTTCATGATGAGGTCTGTTGATTCGTGTAAAGGCTGACAGCGATGCAGCATCAAGGGAAGGAATCACCAGATCTGCTTTTAATAATGCATCTCTGACTGCCTTGTTTCCCAGAAGAGTGCCATTGGTAAGTACCGCAACCGAACAACTCACTGCCCCATTATCATCATTCAAGGTTCTGAATTGTTTTCCTCTCTTGATATATTCAATTACATCACCAATACAGGAATTTAAGGTCGGCTCTCCTGAGCCTGAAAAGGTTATATAATCAGGTGCAGGGTGGTTTGCAAAATAGTGTTCCAGTTCCTCAACTACCTCCTTACAAGAAACATATTCCTTTCTTTCAAGGGTCAGATTTGTAGTTTTGCCGCACTCGCAATAAACACAGTCTAAAGAACAGATCTTATGAGTAACAAGATCTATTCCTAAGGAGATTCCGAGGCGGCGTGAGGGTACAGGACCAAAAAGATATTTATACATTGTTTCCAGTTTGATTTTACTTAGGAATCGGTTTTAAATAACCTGCCCATTTACCTCACCCCCCAGCCCCCTCTCCATATCTGGAGAGGGGGAGTTTGGGTAAGTTATTTCGGACTCATTCCTTACTATGAAAATGAATTCTGATTTTCATTGTTCAGGGTGGTCGGATTCCGACCATGACCGTTTAGTCTGTTTCTACTTTCTGTTTGTTTCCACTTTCTGTTATTCGCTAAAATGGAATATCGTCTTCCGGTGGAATAGATCCGCCCATTCCTTGGTCAACCGAGGGAGGCTGAGGAGCTGAATTGCTCTTCGGAGAATTTCCACCTGGCGGTACCGGATAACCGCCGCCTTGTTGACCACTTCCTCCACCTTGATAGCCGCTACCAGAAGGATATCCTGCTCCACCCTGATATCCACCGTTGTTTTGATTGGGTGCAGATTGCGGTCTTGGGGGTTGGTATCCCCCCCCACCCTGATATCCTCCTCCGCCTGCACCTTGATTGTATCCACCAGCACCATCTTGCTTGGTTCCCAGAAACTGCACCACATCTGCAATGATTTTTGTCATATAATGGGTTTGTCCATCTTTTTCGTATGAACTTGTCTGGAGCTTGCCTTCCACATAAACCTGTCTGCCTTTTGCTAAAAATTTGGCACAGTTTTCAGCGGTTTTTCCGAATGTCACAATTTTATGCCATTCGGTTCGCTCCTGTTTTTCTCCTGTATTTTTGTCAAACCATACTTCAGCAGTGGCAATTGAAAAATTGGCAAATGCCGCACCCTGCGGGGAATATCTAAGTTCTGGATCTGCTCCAAGATTACCAATAATCATAACTTTGTTAAGACCAGCCATTGATTATCTCCTTATGAATTATTAAATGAATTATCTAATGAAACGGTCATGACCGGATTCCGGTCACCCCGAACCATGAAAATCAACAATGTATTTTCTGGTAAACGCTCATGGCAGAGTTTCTGCCAACCCTAATCATGAAAACCAAAATGTGTTTTCACGGTAAAAAGTATAGAATCTTTAAATAAACAGCCAACCTATTACCCGAATAATGAAGATGTGTCAAACAGAGAAGATACTCTGAAATGATACTCTAAAAAAAATTCTGGGTTTCAGTTGGCTGTTTATTCATGAATCCATCGCACATTTCAGCAAATACATTCTACGGTAATACTATGCAATGATGGGCATGGAGTTTCGTGGTTATATTGTAGGTTTATTTGTCTTTTTTTCTTGTTTTAATTTTCGTTTTTCTTTTTGAGTATGCTCTGGTTTTTTCTTTTGCTCTTTCTTGCCTTTATCTTTACTCCCCTTGTCAGCCATTTTGTTCTCCTTAATTTTAAAGATCAATTATAAAACAACATATCGTTGCTGCCGGACAAATTTGTATTCTGATGTTAAAGTAAAAATGCAATTTTTTGAAAGAATATTGTCATTGAGCTATATCTGAAAATCAACTTTATCTTCACTTTATCTGTTTTTCAAGAAAGATTTTTAGATTCATCTTAATTATAAATGTGGAGACTTTTAACACATAATAAGGTAATAAAATAGTGCTGAAATAAAC
>JADGBP010000459.1 GCA_015231395.1 Desulfamplus sp.
TGAACAGAAACAGCTCCGAAGGAGAAATATGCTATAAAGCCCTTTTCAATTTCGATTCTCCATGCAAGAACTGTCCTGCAACTGAAGTCATCAAAACTGGAAAGCCTTCCTTGAAGCCTATTGTCATAGATGACCATATTAGTGGCAAAAGCAATTTCTGTTCATGCCTTTATGCTTATCCCATGCCAGCAAAATTAGATTATAGTTCGGTAACCTCAGATTATAATCCTGTAAAATCAAATGATGATTCTGTAAATGATAATTCTGTGAATGATAATTCTGTAAATGATAATTCTGTAATGATAATCCTGTAAATGATAATTCTGTAAATGATAATTTGGAAAAATCAGATGAGAATTCGAAAAAATCAAACTATAATGATCAAGATGCCATTGTTGTTCTTGATTTTGACCTGCCATCACTTTTCCGATATGATGAAAAAAGAGTTACATCAAATGCCTTTCTCAGAAAACTTATACACAGTGCTGCAGATGCAATAATTGCCTCAGATATGACGGGAAAGATTATCATATTCAATAAGGCTGCTACAGAGGTATCAGGATATTCAAAAAAAGAGGCTATGGGAGATCTCAACATTCGCGACTTGTATCCACCCGGAGATGCACAGGAAATAATGAAGAAAATGCGAAGCCATGAATATGGCGGAGATGGGCTGCTTAAAGGTTACAAACAGATGGCAATCCGAAAAGATGGTATTACAATACCAATCATACTAAATGCATCTATTGTTTATGAGGGTGATAAAGAGGTTGCGAGCATTGGTTTTTTTCATGACATGCGTGAAGCCAAAAGGCTTGAGTGTGAAATTGAAAAGATGCAGATTCAGCTCCTTCAGGCTGAAAAGATGTCGTCTCTTGGAAAACTTGCCGCAGGGGTTGCACATCAGCTTAATAATCCATTGGGAGGCATTACCCTTTTTACCCAGTTGATGCTCGAAGAATATGATCTTAACGATGATGCCAAAAGTGACCTGTTGAAAATCCAGAGAGATGCTGAGAGATGCAGCTCTATTGTAAAAGAGCTGCTTGAGTTTGCAAGGCAGACAAAAAGAGAGGTTAAACTTCAGAATATCAACAAAATTGTTGGAAGAACCCTTTTTCTGCTTCGTAATCAGTCCATTTTTCAGAACATTGAGATACTTGAAAGTTATGACAACAATATTCCTGAAATTCCTGTAGATATTCAGCAGTTGAATCACGTTTTTATGAACATCATTCTTAATGCAGCCGATGCCATGGAAGGCAGTGGTGTGCTTGACATCAAAACCTTTCTTGAAGATAATGACGGAATGGTACACATAACAATTGCCGATACAGGTACTGGTATTCCGGAGTCAACCCTGCCAAGTATTTTTGAGCCTTTTTTTACAACCAAAGAGGAGGGGAAAGGTACTGGATTAGGATTAAGCATGGCCTATGGAATTGTTGAAAGCCATAAAGGTAAAATTAAAGCTGAAAACAGACCAGAAGGTGGGGCTCTGTTTTCTATCACGCTTCCGTTGAAGAACGAGGCTCAATTTTTGAGTTGATTTTCATCTGTTCGTTACCGTGAAAACACATTCTGGTTTTCATGGTCGTGGGTGGCAAAAACTCTGCTATGAACGTTTACCTCAATCCGACCCCTCTCCACCAATTTTCATTCTCAATGTACCAGTCAACCGTATTGGCAATACCACTCTCAAAGGAAGTTATCGGGGAATACCCGAGTGATGTTGTTATTTTATCCGAATTAATGGAATAACGCCGATCATGCCCAAGTCGATCCTGAATATGAGTGATAAGGCTTTCTGAATTATGACCTGAAGAATGAGGCGAAGCAGGAAAACGTTTCTTCATGCCGTCATTGTTCAGAAATTTATTATCCATTAACCTGCAAATCGTTTTAACAATGTCTATATTGTTCCTTTCATTATTTATACCAATATTATAGGTCTCTCCTATCTCCCCTTTTTCCAGAATCACATCAACGCCTAAGTTGTGATCATCCACATAAAGCCAGTCACGGATCTGTTTCCCATCTCCATACACCGGTAAGGGTTTGCCATCCAAAATATTGACAATGGTTAATGGAATCAGTTTTTCAGGAAATTGAAAAAAACCATAGTTGTTTGAGCAATTGCTGGTTGTCACCTGCAACCCATACGTTTTATGATATGCCCGCACCAGGTGATCTGATGCGGCTTTGCTTGCAGCATAGGGAGAGTTGGGAGCGTAAGGGGTTGTTTCAGAAAATGGGGGATCGTTATGTCCAAGCGTGCCATAGACCTCATCAGTGGATACATGATGAAACCGATGTTCTGGTTGTCGGTTGTCCAACCATATTTTTTTTGCTGCTTTAAGAAGGGTATGGGTTCCAACA
>JADGBP010000045.1:0-1779 GCA_015231395.1 Desulfamplus sp.
TTCAGGGCAGGGGAGAAATTGACACCCTCCTTTATGCTCGTTCAGATACTATAGTATTATCAACGCGGTATGTGGCAAGCTTGGAAAGATCAATGTCTCCAAGAGAGATTTTCAACCCCTCTTTTTTATACTGGATTGTTTATGGTTTTGCCACATCTCTTGGTTATGCCCGTATTCTGCCGCCTTTTATAAGTGCATGGGCTACCAATTTTATATTTTTGTGTATAAGCATTATTTATCTTTTGAACACTGAATAACGTAAAATATGAACACTGAAAAACGTAAATATTTCAACATGCCAATTTTATATAATATTTTTCTATTATTGTTTTTTTTAGTTATGTTGCCTTTTATTCCTTTTGTTTATCTGTTCTCAAAAAAACGAAGGGCAAACATGCTTGAACGTCTTGGTTTTAAACATCTGATTTCACCAAAAATTCCGGGCACAAAGCGTGTCTGGATACACGCACTGTCTGTTGGTGAAGTAAAATCCGCACTTCCTCTTGTTTTGTTTTTCCTTGAGACCAGCAACTTTTAAGAGAAGGACAACGAGCTACAATATAACCATCTTCACCTTTACTAATAGCAACTTGAATCTGCATTTTTATCTACCTCAATCCTATAATTGTATTTAACATCTCATCTGCTGTCTTCACAAGTTTTGATGCTGCAGCAAAGGCATGCTGATACTCTATCAGCTTGATCATCTCCTCATCAAGAGATACTGCCGAAATAGAATCTCGCTGTTCAGTGATATAATTTACCATAAGAGTCGAAAAATCCTTTGCACTTTGAATGTTTTTAGCATCCACACCAAGAGAGCCAAGCATTGTGCTGTAATATCCATCCAGAGTAGCTGTAGTCAAACTGGATTGTGGTTCGCTGCCCCTTACAAATGACCACTGTTTCATAGTTGTGCTTTTAAACTGAACATCAGCAAGAGCCAAGGTGTTGCTGTTATCGCCTTTATAAATTTTACCGGTTTGTGAGTCAATGGTTGCAGCAGCAACAAAATTTGTATCTTTTACCACTGGATTTAACCCAATTGTCAGGGCATCTTGACCTTTGAAAAAGGTATTAAAGCCCATTGCTGCCATAGTGCCAGAGGCATCTGAAAAAGCGTATCCAATATCAGTTGAATCACGTTTGACAAGATCAAATGAAAAATAATCGTCGTTAAAACCATCTCCTGTCATACTCTTTTTAAAAGAGAACTCAATATCTACAAGATCATCTCCATTAAGATCAACTCCAAATCCATTATCCCCTCCTACGGCGGGTATCAGTTGAGTAGTTCCAGGTGCATTCAAAACACTCCAACCAATGCCAGAAATGAAGAATCTTGATAATCTTACAACTCCAAAAGTAAGAAATCCTCATAATACTAAAATATCAGACTTAGAAAACCCTAATAGTTTAGAAAACCCTAATAATATTGATAATATTAAAGCCAATTTCAAAAAAAAATATTTTATTGCGGGAAGCACTCACCCTGGTGAAGAGGAGATTATTTTATCGGTTTTCAAGGAACTTAAAGAGAGCCAGAGATTAAAACTGTTGTCAGAGGATAATGATATTAAAGAGTATAATGATATTAAACTGATTATAGCACCAAGAGACCCTGAAAGAGCTACAAGTATAAGGGAAATATTATACTCAAAAAAATATGAGTTCACTGATGATATTATAATTATTGATAAAATGGGAATTCTTGCAGGACTATATTCAATTTGTGATATTGCATTCGTGGGAGGTTCTCTTCTCCCATTCGGAGGACAC
>JADGBP010000045.1:1876-6705 GCA_015231395.1 Desulfamplus sp.
ATAATCCTTTAGAACCGGCTCTCTTCTCAAAGCCTATTATATTTGGCACACATATGGATGATTTCAAGGAGGTATCTGATACTCTGCTTTCCAATAAAGCTGCCTTTATGGTGAAAGACAGAGACGAACTGCTTGAAACAGTCACCATGCTTTTAAACAACGAAGAACTGACTAAAGAAACTGGTCAAAATGCGGGCGGGCTTGTTGTAAAAGGCAGAGGGGCTGTTGATAAGATATTGTCGGTTATCTTTCAAAGCGGTTTTATTTTGTAAGATTTTTATACAAATGGAGTAAGAACGTGTTGATTTTTAAATGTAAAACACAAATTTTAAAACCTAAAACACAAATTTCGAAACAATTAATAGAGATGTCGGATGAAGATTTAAGCATAAAAACACCCTTCCCTTTTAATGCTATCAAATGGTTTTTGTTTGTCTTGTCAACAATTTATGGTGCAGTGGTTGCCATACGCTTATGGCTATACCAAAGCAACATCGTTAAAAAGAGAAAAGTTCCATGTTTTGTAATTTCTATAGGTAATATTGTGGCTGGAGGCAGCGGCAAAACTCCCATGGCAATTTATGTGGCAGAGATGGTCAACTCAATGGGTTTAAACCCTGTGATTGTGAGTCGGGGGTACGGTGGAAAAATTCAGAGAGATAGTAATAAATTAAGCGGCTGTGTGGTTGCAGGAGATGGAGAACAGGTGCTCTCCTCTCCTGAAATTGTAGGGGACGAACCTTTCATGATGGCATCAAGACGGTCATTTCCAGTAGTTGTTGGAAAAGATCGCTTTAAAGCTGCAATGATGTCACTTGATCTGTTTAATTCCAAGGGTATTGATGTGATTATTCTTGATGACGGGTTTCAGCATCTTCGCCTTAAAAGAGATCTGGATATAGTTCTTATGGATTGCAACCGCCCTTTGGGCAATGGCTGTCTGCTGCCTGCCGGAAGACTCAGAGAATCACCTGGCAAAGCTATTGAGCGGGCTGATATGATTATTTTCACGAGATATTCAGGTGATGAGAGCTATCAAAAGGTTGTGAACAAATATAAAACTAACAAATATAAAAATGTCGGAAATGCCCGTTATAACAATACCGGCAACGCAGGCAAGATCGCAGACAAAATATTTTTTACAACATCTCATCGTCCTTTTTTATACAGCTTTTCTGGAACAAATTCAGATATGGTTTTTACTCTTGAATATTTGAGGGGCAGAAAGGCATGTCTGTTTTCAGGCATTGCAGATAATCTCTCTTTCAGGAAAACTGTGCAAAATTTAGCCATTTCAATCAAAGCACATCTTGAATTTAATGACCATCACATGTATAAGAGCGAAGAAATTTCAATGATCCTTGAAACATATCACAAATCCGGAGCAGACCTAATGATAACAACCGAGAAAGATGCTGCACGATTAGGTATGGATAATTTTGATAGATTCAAGTTTGATGACGGTAAGACAATCGATTTTGCGGTGATTGGCATAGAGATTGATTTTTTGGATAAACAAGAAGAATTTAAAACTTTTATCAAAACGAAACTTCAAAACAAACCTTTACAACATGTGAAACATAACATCTGAAAAATGAAAAACACAATATGATGTCTGAAAAATGAAAAACAAAATTATTTACCATATTTTAACGTTCATCATGAATCTACTGGGGCTTATCCCCCGCACTGCCGGAAAATTTTTGGGAGATATTCTGGGGTTGATATGGTTCAGGGTTGATAAGCGACACAGAGATATCACTGTGGAAAATATAAGGTTATCTCTTGGTGATTTGTCATCAGTTGAGCGACAGATAATGGCAAAAAAGATATTTAAAAACATTGCCGGAATGCTCTTTGAGCTTGGGTGGGGATACAGACTCAAAGCAAAAGATATTCCTGAGTATTTTTCAATAAAGGGGCTTGAAAACATAAAAAAAGCCTATGAAAAAGGACGCGGCGTCCTTGTTATTATCTGCCATATGGGTAACTGGGAGCTTCTTGCGGCATCTGTTACCATGGCAGGCTACGCGTCTTCGATTCTATACAGAAAACTTGACTTTCCACCTCTGGAAAGACTTATTCTTGAAATGAGGCAGAAGTATGGCACTGTGCTGATTCCCTTAAGAGGAGCCAGTCAGCAGATCGACCAGCGTTTAGCATCAGGAGAAGTTGTAGGCACTCTTATAGACCAGGGTGTGGACTGGTATAAAGGGGTTTTTGTGGATTTTTTCGGAAGACCGGCATGTACCAATAGCGGAGTTGCAAAGTTGGTATTAAGAACCGGGGCAGCTGTTGTACCGGCATACATTGTCCGCCAAGGATTTAAGCATGTCATGCACTTTGAACCTGAAATTCCGCTTGTTCGTACCGGAGACAGGATAAAGGATATTGAAATAAATACCCAGAATTACACATCAGCCATTGAGTCTATCATCCGGCTTTATCCTGAACAGTGGTTCTGGGTACATAATCGATGGAAAATTAAAAATTATTCTCAGTTCACACCTTCTGTATTATCATCATCAAACCCATGCAAACTGAATTGAAAAGAGAGCTTAAGGTGAAAATTTTAATCAGAGCCGCCAACTGGGTGGGTGATGCCATCATGACAACCCCTGTTATACGAGCCATAAGAAAAAACTACCCTGATGCCCATATTACACTGCTTGCAAAACCGTGGGTGATTCCCGTATTTGACCATAATCCTCACATTGATGAAATCATGATTTACCAGAACAGTACTCGACACACCAGAGGAATCGGGACATTGAGACTTGCAAGAGATATTCGTAAATGCAGGTTTGATATTGCAATACTTATGCAGAACGCATTTGAAGCTGCCCTGATTACATTTCTTGCCGCCATTCCCATACGTATCGGATACAATACTGATGGACGTAGTCTGCTTTTAAATCCATCAATAAAAATGGATAAAAAACTTAAAAAAAGACACCTGATTGACTACTACAGAGGTATTCTAAAAGGGATGAACCTCTTAGATGATGGAAGAGAGCTTGACTTATTCATTTCGGATATTGAAAGAAAAGAGGCTGCCATAACTATTGCAGGGTATGGTATAGGACAAACGGAAAAGGAACCTCTAATCGGCATTAATCCAGGAGCCACTGGAGGGACTGCAAAACGATGGTTTCCTCATCGTTATGCTGAACTTGCAAAGAGATTATCAGACAAATTCAAAACAAAAATATTGATATTCGGAGGTACATCAGATGAAGAGCTTGGAAATGCGGTTAACATTGAATCTGGTGGTGTGTGCGTTAATCTTGCCGGTAAAACAACACTTGGGCAGGCGTTTGCCCTGATAGAAAAATGCACTCTTTTTATTACAAATGATTCAGGACTCATGCATGCCGCAGCAGCTCTTGGAACTAATCAGATTGCCATTATCGGTTCTACAGACCATGTTGCAACAGCCCCATCCAGCATGGACAGTCATATTATAAGAGTGCCTGTTTCATGCAGTCCATGCCTAAAAACTCACTGTCCTGTGGATCATATATGCATGGATAAAATAAGTGTTGAAATGGTTCTTAAAACATCTGAATCTATCCTGCAGAAAGCAGGTTATCCAAAAAATTAAAATGTTAAAAAACATCAATAAAATATTGATCATTAAACCCAGTGCCTTTGGTGATATTGTCCATACGCTTCCATTTTTGAATGCACTTAAAACAGGTTATCCTGATGCACAAATCGACTGGGTTGTGGCACATGGTCTTCATACATTCCTTGAGGGTCATCCTATGATTCGCAGGTTGTGGGTCATCAAAAAAGACCAGTGGAAAAAATTAAAATATATGAAAGCCACATTCAGAGAAATTGTTGAATTAACAAAGGGTTTAAGAGAAGAAAAATATGATGTCGCAGTTGATCTTTCAGGCATACTCAGAAGTGGTCTTATAGCTTTTGCTTCAGGTGCAAAGGTAAAACTTGGCTTTGAAGAATCTAATGAGGGAAGCCCCTTTTTTTATTCTCATAAAATAAAGGGAGATATGAATATCCACGCCATTGACCGCTACCTGACATTAGCTGGTGCTCTGGGTTGTCCAACAGATATTATTGATTATCCTTTCGCACCGTTTAATGAAGAGACATACTCAAATATTAATCAAGAGAGATACTCAAATTTTAATCAAAAGAGATGCTCAAATGTTAATCAAAAGAGATACTTGAATACTAATGAAGATATATACTCGAATAAAAAACCTGAAATTTTCAAAGAGTTTCCTCAAGAATATGTAGTTATCTCTCCGTCTGCCGGGAAAAAAGCCAATCAATGGCACGCGTCAAGGTTTGGAGAGCTTGCCGCCAGATTGCCGCTTCCCTCGATTGTAATCAGCAGCCCTTCAGATGTGGCGATTGCCACGGAGGTTGTGAAGCACTCAGGTGGTCGTGCTATATCAATTGCCGGAAAAACCGGACTAAAGGAGTTAATACCGATTATCAGGAAAGCAGCATACTTTATTACTAATGACACAGGCCCCATGCATGTTGCGGCAGCACTGAATGTGCCGGTGTTTGCCATTTTTGGTCCCGCAAATCCTATCAGAACAGGTCCTTACGGTGATATACATACCGTTATTCAGAAAAAACTTGATTGTATCCCATGTTATGCCCAAAAGCCTTGCAGTCACTGGAAATGTATGAATGACCTTACAGTTGAAGATGTCTTTAATGTCATAAGTTCATGCACGTCATAAACCCATGCATGTCATAAACCCATGCATGTCATAAACCCATGCATGTCATAAACCCATGCATGTCATAAACCCATGCATGTCATAAACCCATGCATGTCATAAACT
>JADGBP010000045.1:6804-10510 GCA_015231395.1 Desulfamplus sp.
TCATAAGTTCATGCACGTCATAAACCCATGCATGTCATAAACCCATGCATGTCATAAACCCATGCATGTCATAAACCCATGCATGTCATAAACCCATGCATGTCATAAACCCATGCATGTCATAAACTCAAAAAAGATGCTTTAAAAAAAGCGTAAAACAAAAAAGGTTTACAGTATTGTATCAGTTCATCATAGACTTCAAAACTCTTTACAAAGATATTTACAACGATTTGAGTAAAGCAGACAGGATAATTTTGACATTAGTGGCATTGACGTTTTTCAGTTTTCCCATTGGAACCGCACCTCCATTAATATTAATTATTACGGCATTTATAGTATCTGTTATCTCCGGTAAATTTTTTAATATAAAAAGGGTTTGGCAACAGAACCGGCTGCAACCTTTTTTTTCGGAAAACTGGATATGGCCACTGTTGATTTTTGTTGCTCTACCCTGGATAGGATTGATTTATGTGCCGGAAATATCAGATGTCAGTATGGATTATGCGAGAAAAACGCACTACTGGCTCTATGCTCTTGTGATTGCATTGCTGCCTGTGGAAAGACGGGGCATAACATTGGTGGTCAAAGCATTTCTTGCAGGACTTCTTGTGAACAGCCTGTTTGCGTTTATACAGTTTGCAGGGCTTGCTTCCCCACCTACACCCAGCGGTATTCAGGGCTATTTTGGTTTTGGAGTGATTTACAGTGCTCTGTCCATATATCTTGTTGCTGCAATTCTGATGGCATCGTTTTTTTTAAAATCCGCTAAAACCACTGCAATGAAAGCTCTGAACATACTGTTGATTTTCATCTTTTTGTCTCATATTTCAATCATGGACGGCAGAAATGGCTATGTTACTTTTTTTCTTCTTTCTCCTCTGGTTGCCATTAACGTCATTGGTCGGTTTGAATGGAAAAAGGTGATGTTGATATGCCTTCTCTTTCTACTATGCATGTCTTTCTCCCCTGTCCTTAAAAACCGTATTTCCAGCACAATTTCTAACCTGAAAGCTAATCAGCAGATAATATTTGAACAACCATGGGGTAAAAAAGTGATAGGTATTATGCCTCGTTTTTATCTACTTCGTTCTGCAGTGGATATTTTTCTGGAGCATCCAATTATTGGATCAGGAACAGGAGGTTACAGATATTATACAGCACTTGAAGAAGGAATACCCCAGAGCCACCCGCATAGCAATATTCTTTATATGGGGGCAAGTTTTGGTATTGTGGGGCTTTTTTCTTATCTGTGGCTTTGCTGGGTTATGTTTAAGAAATCATGGCGACACAGAGAGGAAATTCAGGGCTACTTTGCCCTTTCCATATTTCTGGTTGTTTTTATCAGCGGTTTTTTTAACTCCCAGATACTGGATTCAGGACCAGCCCTTTTTTTTGCTCTGGGATATGGGTTGCTCAATCATTTTGATAAGCAGAAACTGTGAAATTTTTATTATAATTCTATTATTTCATCGTATAGGAATTCCAATCCAGCGATAATTGCAGCAAAGCTGCCTATGTTTCGTGAAACGTTATAATGCATCAGGAGAAAAACTTGGCATGATTCCAGGATTTGAAACTCTGGTTGAAGAGAGAATATTAAAAGCACAGAAAAATGGAGAACTTGATAATCTGCCCGGTAAGGGAAAGCCACTTAACCTTGATGATATGAGCATACCCGAAGATTTCAGAACAGCTTATCGTATTTTGAAAAATTCAGGATTTGTCCCTCCCGAGGTGGAGATAAGAAAACAGATCAAACAACTTGAAACACTCCTCCACACTCTTGATGAGCAGGATAGCCTAAATAGCAATGCTGTATCAAAAACAGATATTCCGACAGGCAAAACAGACTTTCAGACCGGCAAAGCAAACATTGAAACAGGCAAATCAGACGTTCAGATGACAAAATCGGACATTCAGAAAAAACTTAATTTTCTGATGGTCAAGTTAAATACAAACCGTGGCAATTCAGCATCCCCTGCTGTTTTTCCAGAGACATACAGAAAGACGCTTCTCAGAAAGATTTCTACAGGTCAATGATAAGCTTTGTTTCTCAAAAATGTGAAGTTATTTAGACCAATTCCTGAAACGTAGGACACCAAAAATCCGTAATGAAAAAAACAAAAGATAAAAAAGCGGTTGCCCTGCGATATGATACAACAAAGGAACCAGTTCCAAGGGTAATTGCCAAGGGCAGTGGCAGGATTGCGGAAAATATCATAGAACTTGCTATGGAGCATGGTATTCCTGTAAAAAGCGATCCTGATCTTATAGAGGTTTTATCCACCCTTAAAATTAATGAAGAGATTCCACCATCGCTCTATATTGCTGTTGCAGAGCTGCTTGCTTTTGTCTATTCTCTTAATTCCAAAAAAAAATAGTTCATCCCTTCCATTAAAATAGTCAAACCTTCCATTAAAGTTTCATTGCGTCAAATTTTCATCTCTCCAAGTTTTTATCCCGTCAAAGTCGCATCTCGTTAAATTTGAATACCGTCAAATTTTCATGCACTCCCGTTAGATATCCATCATTTCTCCCTGACAAAAAAGAGGGATTTTATTTATTTTGCCGGTCATTTTGCCTTTCATACATTGATTTTTCCTTTTAGACATTGATATTGGCTCTCCATTCTATAGACTTCCAGAAAAGTCTTTTTATCCAGCCCTGAGCTGAAGCTCTGGGCTAATTTTTACCCAAGCCCTCTTAAGAGGGCTTCCTTTATGAGTTAGCCGAGGGCTTTAGCCCCACGGCGACAGAGTTCCAAAAAATATTTTTTGCCAATTTAATTATCTGGAAAACTATATCTTTTGAGTCATTGTAAGAAAAAGTTCTGGCATTTATATTGCATACTTCTTTTTCAACATATTTTTGTTGTTAATATGTTCCCGTTTTCAACAGATTCATAATGGTTTTTATTATCATCAGCTTCACAAAAGGCAGGAAACAATGATTCTTCAAATGACAAGACCCGCACAGGGTGGATTGAGGCAGGAGAGAAAACTTGAAGCAACTTCCAATCATCTTGCCAATGCAGATACTGTAGGATTCAAGAAGGATGTTGTAAGTTTTGATAAAATGTTCAAGGCAAATCTCAATACAGACTTTAGTCAGGGACAGATCAAGCCAACTGACAATAAACTGGACATGGCTCTTGGAGACAAGGGTTTTTTTAAAATCAACACACCAGACGGTATAAGATATACCAGAGACGGAAATTTCAACCTGAATACCGCCGGAGTTCTGGTCAATCAGAATGGATATCCGGTTCAAGGAGATAATGGAGATATAGTTTTGAATGGTCAGAATGTTGAGATTAATGAAGCAGGAGAAATACGCGTGGATCGTCTTCCGGTAGACAATCTTGATATTGTCATGTTTGATGATATGACCAATTTGAAAAAGCAGGGAAGCGATCTTTTTTCTTACAAGGGAGATGCTGCCGCTGATGAGAAACAGCCTGATAGAATAGTGGTAAAGCAGGGGGCACTGGAGGCTTCAAATATTCAGGTGGTTGATGAGATGGCTGGCATGATTGACCATCATAGAATGTATGAAACATACCAGAAAATGATGCAGACTTTTGACGGGATAAAAACTTGGAGAGATGAAAATTTGACGCAATGAAACTTTAATGGAAGGTTTGACTATTTTAATGGAAGGGATGAACTATTTTTTTTTGGAATTAAGAGAATAGACAAAAGCAAGC
>JADGBP010000460.1 GCA_015231395.1 Desulfamplus sp.
ATAAAAATTTAGTTCTGCAGGAAGTCTAATATGTTTATGGGTTGTTAACAATCTGAAATATAGACATATTTTTGACTTTTATCACCTGAAAATGAAGTTTAAATAAAAATTCTTGACGAACTTATTTTCTGCATTATAGTGTTAAAATATCAGTGTCGGCTAATCGCACATGTCTCTTCAATAATGTATTATGACATATTGAACTATATATTAAATGCGGGCTCTATAGACACTCCTCAAGTGATCACCATGAAAAATTCTGAATGACTTTTCATGGTCAGGGTGGCCTAAAACGGTCAAAACTGTTTAGATTTATTTTTTAGGAGAGCTAATATGTCCGCTTTTGTTTTTTCTAAAATAGTAACACACCTTCCCCCAGTAATTGCCCGCCATCAAATAAACTTTTACCTCGGTGGTGCAATTTCTCCGAAAACTCTCGCCAATGCAGATTCAAAAGGACAAGGACCGTCTGGGAAATTTAAAATCGGACGGACTGTTGTCTACCCTACAGAATCGCTACTGAAATGGCTTGAAAACCGAAAAAAATAACAAACTTCATTAACAATAATTATTTCAGGGGATTCCTGTCGTGATGAGTAAAGCAGAAGCTAAGGCTCATTTTTTAGTCCGATTAAGTGTGTAAGAACCCGGACGTTACCACAGGTAATAATTACCTGCAACAAGCATACATTTTTTCCGTGACAGGAATCCCCTTTAACTAAACAGCTATAACCTTTGTGGATGCAAATAAGGGGGTTAAAGATTAGAGAACTTATAACAAACTTTTGGTCATCTTATGACCACTCGAAAAGATGATACACTCTTAACCACATATTGGAGATTGAATTTTGAGTAATTATCCTCTGGTGGAGACTTTTCCAGCAATGGTGAACATAAAAAAAAGAGAATCTTTTTATGCGTGTTTTTCTGATTATGCCATTATCAATCAGTTGATTAATATCAGATTGAAAAATACGGCCTTGATCATCGTTTCGGCCAAAAGTAAAAAAATCATAGCATACAACTCGATGTTCAAGTTTTTAGTACTTGACAACTCACAAGCACCAAATAACGGGCATTTCTCCAGCTTGTGATGATCTTTGAGTCAATGATCACAAAGCTCAAGATACTTGTTAAATGGCACTTTGAAAAACACAAGATAAAAAAACTTGATAGTCGAGTACAAAGAAGTTGCTCTGCTATAGTTTTCCAGATAATTAAATTGGCAAGAGTAGGGGCAATCCCTTGCGGTTGCCCTTCTTAAAAATTGAGATACCAAAATATTTTTCTGGAAGTCTATATAGAGCGTGTCGCACAAAACAGAGTTGCCTCCGTCTTTAATTTGTAATTTTCTATTGTCTGTTGACAGAATTATGAGTACAAGAAAAGCATGATAAATTCAATAAAAAAGGCGGCTAAATACCTGACAGCGTTAATCTGTTTCATATTAATGCATATAGGAGTATTACGTCTTATCGTAAATCGTAGGATAATCGTAGGAGGCAAATATGTCGGAAGGCAAAGAAACGAAGTATGTGGTATCATCGGAAATGGAAACGGAATCCGTAACGATTGCTGTAAATCTGAATCATCCACTTTTACAACTAAACAGAGCTCTTCCGTGGGATGCTATTGGAAAAATAATGATACAAAGTTGGCGGGAAGCTGGCAAGAACGTAGACAATGGTCCCGGTCAGCCATGGGATTCGGAACTCTACATCCCTATAATTGTGTTCATGATAGTAAAGGGCATCTCTTTCCGTCTGACGGAAGAATATATTTCGGACAATGCCCCCGCACGAATTTTCATCTCAAGACATACGGATCCAACGCCGCATATTCGCGACCATTCCAATATAGCCAGAGCCTATGCCGCGTTAGGTTTGGGTATAGAAGAAGTGAACAACCTCGTATTGAAATTGGCGGTAAGTCATGGGTTCGGGGACGCTGGTATTCTTTCCGGAGATACAACAGCTCAGGAATTACCGATAGGCTATCCGAACGAACCTGGCATATTAAGAGGTATAGCCCAAAGATGTGGGAGAGCGTTGAAAAATATGATGAAGAAGGGAGTAGACAAAGCAGCTTCTGTGATAGAGACTGCCGAAAAGATAATCCTTTCAGAAAAAGAACATCATCTGTTTGCCAAGGAAAAAGAAGAGAAAGAGAGTATTTTAAAACGGGTGCAATTCGTCATATTAAAAAGTTGTTTAGGAAAAATCATTAAATATCAGCCCATTACGTTTTGACAAAAGTGACGTGTTGGCATTTTTCACCTCCTACTTACAAAAAATTGCAAGTGTTGCTCATAGAGGATATACTCAGCTTAATCCAATGAGTTTAAAAAGTAAAATAGTCAAAGGGGGGTATTCTATGA
>JADGBP010000461.1 GCA_015231395.1 Desulfamplus sp.
TTTTTGTCAAGAATAATTATCAATCTGGTGCATTTTTTATAAATATTATAGTATCTATAGTAAACTTAATTACCCAATCGTATTTAAAATCACTTTGTTCTCAAACCAAGCATATTTCCCAAATCAGCCATGCTCACGGCATGGTAATGAGCAATCAATGATGGATTCTTAAAAGCAGCAAACCATGTGCCTGCAGCTTTAGCGGCAAGTTGATCATACTCTGAATCCCCTACAAATAAAATCTGTTCCGGTTTCAGGTTAAGAGCTGCAATTATTTTTAAAAGTTCATCTGGTGCTGGTTTGGGATTTTCGACATCTGCGGCTGTAACCACCATCTCAAACAGAGGCTCCATATCATATTGTTTCAGAACGTCTGCCATAGTGTTAGTTCTGTTAGTCGCGATGCATCTTGTGTATCCAGCTTTTTTCAAATCATCCAGTAGTTCCTTCAATCCTGGTTCAGCCTGCATGTATTGAATAAATCTGTGATATCCCATGGTCTTCATAAAAGCATAAACGTTGACCATATCAATTGAGCTCATTTCAGGAAAAAGGTAGTGCAGAGCTTCTTTTACCGTAAACATGTGGACATGCCGAAACTGTTCATCATCAAGTCTTTGTTTTCCAAAATGGTCAAGCAGAGTATCGTAGTACATACGGTTAGCAAGAGCAGTATCAAAAAGGACTCCGTCACAGTCAAAAACAACCGCTTTTATTTTTTTAATCTCGTTCACATCTAATATTTTTTCGTTCTTGTTCACATCTAATATTTTTTCGTTCTTGTTCACATCTAATATTTCTTTGTTCTCGTTCACATCTGATATTGCTTTATTCTCGTTAACATCTAACATTTCTTTGTTCTCATTAATATTTAATGAAATAATGTTACTCATATTCTGTATATTATCATTCATTTCCACATAAATCCTTAACTTAAAAAGAGGCTTTATTTCTTTGATCCAAGCTCATTTTTAATAAAATCTATAAACAGCATTGCCAGAGGCGAGAGAGTACGTTTGTTGTGCGTGGTCAAAAAAAAATGCCGTTTGAGATTAAGCCCGTTAACTGAAAGAGCTTTGAGTCTTCCCGAGTCAATGTAATCCTGTACGGCAATAACAGACATTATCGAAACGCCGGCATTATTGAGAATCCCCTGAATAACTGATGCATTGCTGCCAAGCCGCACAGAAATGGCAAGATCTTCACAAGTGCGGTTCGAGCCAGAACCAGAACCAAAATTGGAATCAAAATTAGAACCGGAATTGGAATCAGAATTGAAACCAGAACTGGAACTGGAATTAGAACCGTAATCTAATATTGCTTTTGAAATTGAATCCCATGTGCCTGAACCTTTCTCCCTGCCAATGAACGGCTCTTTTAACATACTGTCAATATCAATACTGGTTTTATTAGCCCATGGGTGAGACGCGTGAACAATCAGCTTCATCTCATCTTCAATGAGCTTCTCTTGTTTTAGAAGAGTGCCACTCTCTTTGACTTTTGACCCAACAATTCCGACTTCCGCCTCTCCTGCAATAATAGCCTCTTTTATGTTTGAAGTGTCACCGGTTATGACAGAAAGAGAGATGTCAGGATATTTTGTGATGAAGCCTCTAAGTATTTTTGGGATAATATAGGTTGATGGAATTGAGCTGCCACCAATAACGAGACTGCCCTTGGCATTGCCCAGAAATGCTGAGACGCTGGATTCAGCCTCTTCTTTTAAAGCAAGAAGTTTTTTCGCATAATCATAAAGCATCTCTCCTGCCTTTGTGGGAATAGCTTCCCTGCCGAGTCTGTCAATCAAGCGACATCTGAAATAGTCCTCAAGATCTTTTATATGGCTGCTAACTGTGGGTTGTGAGAGAAAAACAGCATCTCCTGCTTTGGAAAAACTTTTTTGATTTACTACACTTACAAATACCTTAAGTTGCCATAAATCCATTTGTAGTTTTATCCCCACAGTTTTGTTTCAAAAAGGTTGTCTAAAATGAAAGTTATTTAAAAAAAGTTATCTCAAAACTGTTATCTCAAAAAAGTTTGTATCAATTCTCAACTCTTTTTGTCCATCAAAAGGGGAAATTTTTCTTTCAGTTTGCACTTAACAGGATGAGGTGCCATGCCTGAAATATCACCCCCAAAACGTGCGACTTCCTTTATAATAGAGGAGCTTATAAATATCCACCTCAAACCGGTCATAAGAAATATAGTTTGAACATCACGGCTCAAACGCCGGTTCATCATGGCCATCTGGAACTCAACCTCAAAATCAGATATTGCCCTCATTCCCCTGATAATGGCAACCGCATTTTTCTGTTTTGCATAATCTACAAGTAGTCCGTCAAAGGAATCAACAATGATATTCTTGTGGTTGCTA
>JADGBP010000462.1 GCA_015231395.1 Desulfamplus sp.
ATTGTCTTACCAAAGGCGTGGGTACTGTTGTTGGCAGGTGATGTTATCAGTGCTACAGGTGAAGCATTGCCTACAATTATGGTAATGGTTGCACTTCCGATTAGACCGTTGCTGTCAGTAACTGTCAAAGTAATCTTATGAGTACCAACTGCAAGGCTATCTATATCAAGTGTTTCACCATAACCTAAAAATCCAGCAATATCTGAGTCCCATTTCAAGCTATTTTCAGTAAGTTCTTCATCTTCTACATCTGTTCCGGTTCCTGAAAAGGTGATTGTCTTACCAAAGGCGTGGGTACTGTTGTTGGCAGGTGATGTTATCAGTGCTACAGGTGAAGCATTGCCTACAATTATGGTAATGGTTGCACTTCCGATTAGACCGTTGCTGTCAGTAACTGTCAGAGTAATTTTATGAGTACCAACTGCAAGGTTATCTATGTCAATTTCTTCACCGTATCCTAAAAATCCAGCGATATCTGAGTCCCATTTCAAGCTATTTTCAGTAAGTTCTTCATCTTCTACATCTGTTCCGGTTCCTGAAAAGGTGATTGTCTTACCAAAGGCATGGGTACTGTTGTTGGCGGGCGACGTTATTAAAGCGACTGGCGATGCATTGCCAATAGTAACGGTTATGGACACACGACCTTTAAGTCCCTCATTGTCTGTGGCAGTCAATGTAATGATATGAGTATTAACAGATAGTTCAGTTGTAGAAAAAGATTCACCTGAACCAATTATACCATCCTTGTCAGATGACCAACTAAGATTTGTTTCTGGTAAATCTCCATCCTCTTCGTCTGAGGCTGTTCCGGAAAAGGTGATAATACGCCCAAAAGAGTGAATGCTGTTATCCGCAGGAGATGTAATTACAGGTACAGGGGCAGTATTTCCAACAATAATAATAATTTGATCCGCTGCTGTTATCCCTTCTGAGTCTGTAACAGTCAAGGTTATAGTATGAGTACCAGTGGGCAGATTATTAACTGAAAATGAGTTTCCCTCCCCAAGGAACTCATCAGATGATGTCCAAATAAGACTTGAAGCAGGCAGAGTGCCATCCTCATAATCCAGACCTATGCCTTTAAAAGTTATTACTTCTTTAAATTTAAAAGCAGTACCATCAGCAGGAAAGGTTATCTCTGCCTTTGGTGACGCATTGCCAACTGTTATAGTAATGGATGTTGAGTCCTGGGCACCGCTACTGTCCTTGACTGTCAGAGTAATAATATGTATGCCGCTTTGAAGAGTTCTGGAGGAAACCACTTCGCCTTTACCAATCAGAATTCCCTGGCTGGAAGTCCATACCAGAGAGTCGCCTGTGAGCTTTCCCTGCTCAGGATCAGTACCAGTGCCTGAAAAGGTTATTAAATCACCAAATCTAAAATCATCATTGTCATCGGGCAGGGATATCTCTGCAACAGGCGGTTGATTAAGTATTGTTATGATAATTATATCAGTTGCTTTATTGCCATCACTGTCAGTTGCCGTAACTTCAATCGAGTGAGCCCCTGCAGAAAGGGTTACAGGTCCTACACTGCTACCAGAACCAAACTCATTATCAATACTGGATCTCCATGTAATTTTGATATCTTCAGAATCATCCTGAGAATCAGTGGCTGTGGCTTCAAATATAACATAATCTCCTTCTGTTGTGGTAAGAGGAGAGTTGTAGTCATAATAAGAACCATTTGCAGGACTTGTAATACTTATGGTTGGGGCAGTAGATTGAATGGTTATGGTTATCTCAGCATATCCTTTTTCACCATTGCTGTCAGTTACCACAAGAGTGATATCATGAATACCTATTGCGAGAGTAGAGTTGGTAAACATGCTATCAGAGGAGAGTTTTCCCTGGATAGAGGAGTTCCAAAGATAAGAGCTTATTGTATCTCCAACATCTGGATCAGTTGCAGTAGCTGAAAAAAGAATAGTGCTACCAAATTGGAACACATCAATAGTAGGCCTATCTATAGTTACATCCGGAGGATCAGCATAAGCTTCACTTTGGCAAAACAAAACTCCAACCCAAGCCAAACAACTCAACGCAATAACAAAAATAATATTCTTAAAAATACTTTTGCAATAACATCTTTTCATCTTCATAATCCTTTTTATTGGCTTATTGGCTTATTGACTTATGGTTGCAATACCCTTAGCAATTGCTATAGTTCGGCTGGCGACCCCTGTACTTCCCATGCTGTCTGTGGCAACTAAGGTAATGGAATTTGTACCTTCTGGAAATTTTGAAAGATCCACCCTGACAGATGAGGTCAATCCCCCTGAACCCGCAACTTCCTGAGATACCAGTTTTGGTTCTTGATTACTGCTGAACCACTCCATCTGGTCATTTTTCAGAGAACCATCTTCCGCATCCTG
>JADGBP010000463.1 GCA_015231395.1 Desulfamplus sp.
GAATTGACCTCTCGATCAATCACAAATACCTCTATTGAGGTACTCTGGGCAATCTTTTCGCAATATGCGACAATAAAATTGGGCATCCGGATGTCGGGTGGATAGTACTCAACAGCCAGGGCATGGCCGTTCTGGTTATGAGTCACAACTGCCTGAGAGCCGGTCATGATCCTGCCAAGCATGGTGATCTTGCCCTTGTGCATGGATTTTCTGCTCCAGTAGGCGATCATGTGTCCATCCACATAGCCCACTCTTCCAGATTCATCGGGGAGTAACGCTTCCCTCAGGGCATCACCCGCATCAATCTGTGCCAATTGACCCAGAAACTGGTTTAATGTTGAGCTGTGATATCCCACCCCAACAAGACTCTTGAGTGGATTCCGGGTCACATCAAGCTCGGTGAGCTTCTCAATCCCAAACAACGGGGCATAAAAGAGTGCCTCAAAACGACGTTTGAGGGTTTCAGGCTTATGGTAGAGCAGTGGAAAATCTGCCTCTGGATGGCTCTTAACGTAGGATTCAATCCCCTGTTGAAGCAGCTCCACAACCTTTTCAAAATCACCATGGGATTCCATCCAGGCGGCAAACAAAAATACCCCCACAAACGATACATGAGGGTTCACTTTTACTATAGGACTGTCGGGCTCGCTCTTCCCAACCGAACTCTTACCCGGAGGTCGACCCTTGCCTCTACTGAGACCCCACTCATGCCTAATTCGATTGATATGACGCACACTAACATCCAAAGGTGTGCCACTTTCTTCCAGGCATTGAAGCATTTGACGACTGGAGCGAGTTCTATCTTCGTTCAGGGCAACCCATAGACTGGCTTGGTCGCTCTCTCTCAGCTTCCTGCCATCAGAAAATGTTGGACAGAAAACTGACGATTCTATATTCTGTGCAACTTGCATCACATCCCTCCATTTTTATAAACACTTGGTTTTAAAAAAAAGGGATGTTTACTATATTTTGCCGGACAATGTCCATTTTATTTTTTAACAAATTCATTGAGTTATGTTAGTTTACGGCAAAAGCTGTCAGGAGTCAGATCAAACAATAATTGCAACGAAGCTGCTTATGTTCTGGAGTGATCTGTCTCCCATAAGTGCATTTTTTATCCTCAGGAAGTTATGGTAAAATCGCAGACCAAAGGGAGGTGATCTGACAATCTGGAGTGCAACACCTCTATCCTGTCCACTGTTATTTCAGGACTATGGAAAATAAAATCCAGTTCCAACCTTGGTTTTCTGCTTGGGAAGGTGAAAAGATTCAAATGGTTTGCACTTTTTAGTTGTGTGGCAGCAAGGAAATCGTTTAACTCCTTTATTCCGAAAAAGATATTGAAATCACCCCCTACCACAATTGGTTTAGTACAGGTTTTTACAAGGGCAGCCAGCTCCATCAACTGCTCTTTCCTGCGATTATATGAGATGGAAAGATGCACCAAAAAAAAGACAATGCTCTCAAGTTCCACTTCAATAACCAACCGTTTGATTCCCCGTTCAAAATAGTGATACTGTTGGTTTAATATTCTGTCTCTGGCAAGAAAGGCATTCCCCTGGCTTCTGATAATAGGAATATGACGAGTCAGTAATGGTTTTTGATATTTTATTTTGAAAATAAAATAATGTCCCAATCCATCAGCAATCTGTTTTGCCTGGCTAATGCCTTGTGCTCTGTAAGACCCGCCATCCACCTCTATCAGACCCACCAGGTCGGGGCACTGTAATTTAATAAAGTCAATAATTTCAGGGATATTTTTTTTACTCTTCCGCAGGTAGCCGATAAAAGGAAGAGGCGTATGAAACCGCCATCCTGATCCTGTTCCATAACGGATATTATATAATAAAAATCGAAAAATTTCTTTCATTGTCAACCTTTTCGGCTTCTTACGAACAGCAACGCTATGCCGCCCACGAGCGTGATAGTCCCAACGATTGGTGGCAACGGAAGAGTTTTGGTTGTCTCCGCTGTCATTTTAAGTGGGCCAAGATCAACTATCTCCTCTCTGGTGGTGTATGTGATCCCTTGGTACCCAAATGCTACGATCCCTATAGCAATAAGCATGATGGCAATAATTGTGATTGTTTTCATTTGTCCCCGCCTTTAACTAATTGTTGCTCAATATTTATGGATTGTTGTTGTGATCGAGTTTATTGTCAAATCTCTACTTAATTGAACGAAAAGGCTTGATTGAACGAAAAGGCTTGATTGAACGAAAAAACTTGATTGAACGAAAAAGCTTGAAGAGAATGGCTCAATTTTTCAGACCACCATGGACAGCGAAGTCTTTCTTCATCTGTTTATCAAGAATCTTAAACAGGGAAATATACTTGAGGCTATTCAGAAGGCAGTGGCTAAAATTGA
>JADGBP010000464.1 GCA_015231395.1 Desulfamplus sp.
AGCAACGAACTGGCACGCATTCGTTGGTATTATGACCAAAATAACGTAGTTCTCAAAGAACTTAGTCTGGTCAACAAGGCTTGTAGTTTCCTACAAGCCCCTACCATTTATGGTAGGGGTCGTTGACAAAATACTACTCCACAAAACTCCACTTTTTTTTCAATTTTGCGGAAAATGTGTATTAAGTCAAGCTAAATCTTTACGGACGACGGTTTTTTTAATGCATTTTTTATGCTTCACAACTTGTGGAAACCTGAATCTTAATCGCAAACTATTTAATATAAAAACAATATTTTATATTCCTTAACTTTTTTTCAAAAAACTTTAAAAAATCTTTAATATGACAAAATGCGTTATAAAACAAGGCTAATTTAAAAAAGTGGTGTATTGTGGATATTAATGATCACAGTGAATATAATGTTCATAGAAAATGTTGTAAATTCAGAATATGTTTTACGGTTACAATACTGTAAGTTCAGAATACATTTCCATGGTTAAAAAACAACTTGGCAAAACCCTTAAAAACAAATTACGTACAAATAGAACAAATACAAAATATTTTAGGAAATGAGAACAAATACAAATTATCCAGAAACTAAGGTAAGGAGAAGGATTAATTTATGGATATAAAACAACAATTTACTATTCTTGCAGTCGATGATCATCTGGTCAATCTAAAGCTTATTGAGAAATCGCTTTCCAAGGAGGGGTATCGGGTACTAAGTGCGTCCAACGGACCTAATGGCAGAAAACTGGCTATTGCAGAGCGGCCAGACCTAATTCTTCTTGATATTCAGATGCCAGGGGAGGACGGATTTGAAGTAATGCGTTTTTTGAAAAACAATCCTATAACTTCATCTATTCCAGTAATATTTCTAACTGGTGTAAGCGAGGTGGATTCCAAATTGAAAGGGTTTGACCTTGGTGCTGTGGACTATATCACCAAACCATTTCACAATCTTGAAGTTATTGCCAGAGTCAGAATTCACCTGAAACTTTCTATTGCCACCAATTCTCTAATTGCCGAGCAGGCTCAAAAGCTACGGCAGATTACTGAAGCTCAAGAGTCTCTGTTGCCACTTCCCAAAGACCATCCTGATGCCAAATTCGGGGTCTATTACAAAGCTCTTCATGAAGCAGGAGGGGATTTTTATGATATTCTTGATATTTCTGACCATATCAAAGGCTATTTTATAGCCGATTTTTCTGGTCACGATATCAGGATCAGCTATATGACCGCTGCGGTTAAAGCTCTTCTCACCCAAAACTTCACTCCGGTATATTCACCTGCTGAAAGTATGAAAATGATAAATGACATTCTGGTGGAAATTCTACCTGAAGGAAAATATCTCACATCATGCTATGTGCAGCTCAATCGTGGCACCTCAAAACTCACCGTGATCAATGCCGGACATCCACCAGTGGTTCATATTCCTATCAATGGAACAGCATCTCTGTTAAGTTCTGATGGAGATGTGCTGGGGATTTTCAAAGATGCCCAGTTTGGAATTACCAGAATTGATGTCTCTCCCGGAGACCGTTTTTTTATCTATAGTGACGGTCTTGTTGAATCTGCCGAAAATAACATCACATGGGTTAATGGTGCAGAGCGGTTTCTATCTGATTTTACAACAGTGAGCAACCTGCCGGTAGAAGACGCACCACTTCAGTTGATTAAAAATTTTTTCAAAAAAAAGAATATGACTTCCGGTGACGAGTTAAATATAATACCGGAAGACGATATTGTACTTTTATGCGTGGAGGTATAAGGCATGCAAGATATAGACAGATTGACTTCTGATAGCGAGATATTTGAGATAATAGAAACTCCGGAAAGTATTAATATGCTCTTCAGTTCTGCAATGGATAACGTGGATAGAGCCTGCAATGAATCCATCCGCTTTCTCATGGATTTTTTTCAAGGGCTTGACTGTGCCGAAGAGATTGATTGCTATGAAGGAGTTGACTGTTCTGAGTGTTTCAGAACCCATATTTTTTCAATCCAGCTTGTTATGCGAGAGGGCTTGACCAACGCTGTTCGGCATGGCAATCGCCTCAATGTCTTGAAAAAGGTAAGATGTTCTGTGCAAGTGAATCCTGAACAAGTGCTTCATATAGAAATTGAGGACGAGGGAAAAGGCTTTAACTGGGCAAAAGAGCAAAACAAGGATATCAGTGAGATGGATGATTCACTGGATCATGGCAGAGGGCTTGTAATTATGGAGCAGTATTTTTCAAGATACTGGTACAATGAGAGTGGGAACAAGCTGGTGCTTGAGAAACAGATCCCTTTGAAGCCTTAAATTTATTGATTTTTTGGGTTTATTGAAGTCGTGGGTTTATTGAAGTCGTGGGGTTATTGAAGTC
>JADGBP010000465.1 GCA_015231395.1 Desulfamplus sp.
ATTATCAGGTAAAATTAGTCAGCGAAGAGGTGCCTTTTCCCTTTAGAGCATGGTTTGCTGCAGCAATTGGAATTCCTGTGGGACTCATTCTTCTTCTGTCATTTATATTAAAATCGGTTGTCGCCCTGATTTCATTACAGCAACCGCAAAAATTTCAATTTCTATGAGAAAAAAAACAACAATAACAATGATCAGAAGTGTTTTGTGATCTTTTATTATATCTGACCAGTTTTTATTCGCCATTTAATATCCTTTTTAACCTTGCTTAAAACCTTTGTTTAATTGACAATATTTATTTTTGAATGATCTTTATTTTATTTTTTTGATTTATTGACTGAGAAGTCTATCAAAAAGGTTATAGGAATAAAAGCAGATATTCTATAGTTTTCCAGATAATTAAATTGGCAAGAGCACTGTAGGGGCAATCCTTTGTGGTTGCCCTTCAAAATTGAGAATGCAGAAATATTTTTCTGGAAGTCTATATTTACACCCCTTGATATCAAGAGCTTGAGAGAAATTGTTTTATAATCGCGAGAGTTTCATGAGGTTTGTCTTCAAAAAGATAGTGTCCCGCATCTTCAAAAAGATGAACAGGAACTCTTGGAAACCTCAGTTTCCACTCTTTTAAAAATAAGAGATCAAATACAAAATCATGCTTGCCCCATAAAATTATCATGGGAATTTTTTTGAATCTTGAAAGGTTCATATCGACATATTTTACCATGCCATAGCTTTTATCTTTTTCAGTAATGGGAATATCCTGCACGAATTTAAGGGTGGCGATCCTGTTTTTCCACGAATTATAAGGGGCAACAAGCCCCTTTTTCACATCTTTTGACAGCTTCCTAAAAGGTGCCATATAAAGGGCTGCCTGAGAAAAAATATTCAACCCAAGCACAGCGGGAATTGCAAAAAAATTGAGGTATTTAATTAGCCAAAGCCTTAATGGAAACTTTTTATCCTCAGGAAGAAAAAAGCCTGATGTATTAGTGATGACAATCTTGTCAACTCTATCAAGGTTATTAAGTGCCCAAGCCAAACCTATCATTCCACCCCAGTCATGGACGATAAGGGATATTTTTTCATCAGGTTTAAGATCAAGGCTATTTACAAGCAACGTAATATCATCGACCCTGTTCTTTAGAGAATAGTCATAATTTGATTCATCAGGTTTGTCTGAAAATCCACAGCCGATATGGTCAGGCACAATGGTCCTGTAGCCGTTTGACTTCTCTTTGAATGACAACTCTTTGACAAGGTTTCTGAAATAAAACGACCATGTGGGGTTGCCATGGATCATGAGAACTGGTTTTCCGCTGCCTTCATCAAGATAGTGCAGCTTATGCCCGTTAATTGTAATGAAATTGGATTTAAATGGATAGAGGTGTTCAAAACCCTCTGTTGAGGTCTCTTGATTGTTTATTATTCTTTTTATCATAATATAGATATCCAAACCTGTTTAAATACAGACATTTGTATTTTTATTATATTTTTCTCCAATGGATTCTTTGTTGGGGAAATTCAATAGGGGGGCAGTTAGTAGACAGAGTATCCTGTGACAGACCTCCTGAAAAACTGGAATTTGATCCAGTTAAATCAAGGTTCAAACTCCAGTTTTACAGGCAGCCTAATGCAATAGCTTTACAGAAAGTTTAATGTAATAATTTTACAGGAAGCCTAATGTAATCAATGATTCGTTTAGTTCTATAGTTTTCCAGATAATTAAATTGGCAAGAGCATTGTAGGGGCAATCCTTTGTGATTGCCCTTCAAAGTTGAGAATATCAAAATATTTTTCTGGAAGTCTATATTTAGTTTGGGACTGGTCAGTTTTATTCCATATCAAGCCCAAAAGCTGTATGTAGAACCCTCACGGCAAGTTCAGAGTATTTTTCCTCAATTACACAGGATATTCTTATTTCAGAGGTGCTGATCAGTCGGATATTAATATTTTCCGATGCCAGAGCCTTGAACATCGTAGCTGCAACTCCTGCATTGCTTTTCATGCCAAGCCCGATTACTGATACTTTGGCAATCCCTTCAGCGGTCAGAACTTCAGTCGCACCAATATTTCTTGCAACCTGCTCTGATATCTCCCGTGCCTTTTTAAAATCTGTTTTGGTGACAGTCATGGATGAATATCGTGAATGATTCTGGTGATGTTATATATCAGGTCAAGGGCTCGACATTAACCAATTTTAATAAATACTATTATGAAAATACATTTGGTTCAATTGATGATTATCAGGTAAAATTAGTCAGCGAAGAGGTGCATTTTCCCTTTAGAGCATGGTTTGCTGCAGCAATTGGAATTCCTGTGGGACTCATTCTTCTTCTTTCATTTATATTAAAATCGGTTATCGCCCT
>JADGBP010000466.1 GCA_015231395.1 Desulfamplus sp.
CAAGGCGATAAGAATTGTCTTGCCAGGATTTTCGCTGCCATAATTTATGACTACGCCATAGGTTGTGCCTACAGCTTTAGATGTTTTGTCGTAAGCATCACTTACAACCTCAGATGTTTTATCATAGGCGTTACCTACTGCTTCGGACGTTTTATCGTAGGCGTTACCTACTGCTTCGGACGTTTTATCGTAGGCGTTGCCTACTGCTTCGGACGTTTTATCGTAGGCGTTGCCTACTGCTTCGGACGTTTTATCGTAGGCGTTGCCTACTGCTTCGGACGTTTTATCGTAGGTGTTGCCTATTGTTTCGGCTGTTTTCTCATAAGTATCAATTACTGCCGCCTCTTCTTTTTCACGCATCTCAGCACCTTGTTCCATGGTGTTTTGAGCAGCACCATATTTGTGAGTTTTGTTTTTGTTGTTTTCGAATTCCATGTTGTCTCCTTGATAAAAATCAATGTTAATATTTAGCTATAATTGCACTACTTAAATCGCCCTAAGCTAAAGCTATGGGCTAATTTTTACCCAAGCCCTCTTAAGAGGGCTTCTTTTTATATTATAACTTAGCCCTACGGCTAAGGACTTGGTATATCTACCCGCCATAGTTCTGAATATCTGGCGGATTACCAGTCCGTATATCTGGTGAAGCTGCATTTTTTATCCAGATGGCAGCAGCCTTGGTGGCAATACCCAGAAGGGTCATTTTAATCACCCCTGACCCAGTATTTCTGTTTAACAAACCATTGAGTGAACCACGAACTTCCCCAGCAATGGAATCCATGAGCCTTTCCATGGGAGCCGCACGTTTTACGAACAGTCCTGATGCAAGATAGCCGATACCGGCAGCACCGCCTATTGCCAAGTACGGGTAATCTCTTACATATCCGCGCCAATCCAATTTTTCTCTTATTCTATTGCTTATCTGCTCGACTGTATGGGAAATCTCCTCCTCTCCATTTGCTATATCCTGACGTATATCCTTGGAACTTCGCTCGGCATTAGCTTCCTTTTTGTTATTTGGATACTCTTTTACCAACATTGTTTTCCTCCTTATTTAGTGTCCAAAATCTTTTACGTGTTTTGCAAAGCAATATTTCATGCTTCAAGAATCGGTATTTCATGTTTCAGAGATAGATTTCTTCAGTTGGTCCAGCAAGTCAGTAAATGATTCACGCTCTATTGCATGGAATTTATTTACACCCCCGTTGTTGATTGGAAACACCCCCTTCTGCCTGTATCGTAATTTATATTTCATTGCTGGTGAAAACCCCTGAACTTGTTCAGTGGTAGTTGACCTTCGTGATAATATCTGTGCATCATAATAATTATATGTGTCACAAACTATATGGGTCACAAACTATCTGTGTCTCAAATTATCTGTGTCGCAAACTATCTGTGTCGCAAACTATCTGTGTCGCAAAACAACACCAGTAATCAGCCCCGCAAATCCTGCCATCATAAGGCTGAGTCCAGGTCTATGGCTGACGTATTCCCTGATACTCGCGTCTGCCTTTTCATCGTAGAACTGCTGAATGTAATCAACTGATTGTGCAAGCCACTCAGATGCTTGATCTTCGTAACTATCATATATGCCTGACTGAGGCTCATTCTCCGCCATACTCCACCCTCCATTATTATTCCTCAGCAACCGCTAAATTGCCGGACACTTTTTCCAGAAAATTCATTGAATCAGGGTCCGGCTCTATTTTACGCCACTATTTTCAACTCAGTTACCTCAATGATAATATTGTTGATAACATTTTTTACTCCATGAACATCGTTTACAAGTTTGGCTGCAAGATCCTTTTCAGCAGCGTTCCTTGCTATGCCGCTTAGTTTAACTACCCCGCCATTCGTCTCGACAATGGTATTGATGGCACTGGTCGAACGATTATAAAGCAGCTTTGTCTTGACCATAACTGTGATAGAAGCGTCGTCAATCAACTGACTCATCGCATCCACTGTTTCGCCTATCGTTGTTTCGTCTGACGTCGTTATGACATTCTGCACCATCATCTCATTTTCAACATTTTTAACACCTTCCACATCTTTAGCGTATTCGGTCGCTAAATCTTTCTGTGCTCTGCTGATTGCGTTGCCACGCAAGGTAACGTTCCCTTTTGTTGCTAAAACCTCAATGCTGGTGGCATTCACGTTATGATGGGACAAAAGTGTTGTTTTAACTTTGGCAGCAAGCCATGCATTGGTATATTCATGAGAATCTTCAGCTTTTACTTCAAAAATGGGGACTTCGGTTTTTACTTCCATCTCCGGCACTTCATTTTCTAATATATTTTTCATGCTTTTAACTCCATGGAGGCTTGAAACAGCTCCCTGTCAAATGGTTAGCGAGATTCTTCAAAAG
>JADGBP010000467.1 GCA_015231395.1 Desulfamplus sp.
TGCATTTGTCTGTTTACCGTATGAAAGAACATATTCATGATCAAGAGAAGCACCATTTTTGGAACGGCTATCAACATTCTGTCGTCGTTTCCAAATAAATGTGCATATAGAATTTTCCTCCCCAAAATTACGGTCAGACATGTGGTCAGGCTCAGGATTGGGCAAAACTTACAGATGACCAGAAAAGCAAACTGAATGCTCTACGTCAGCAATTTACTGATGAAACAGCCGTTACAAGGGCAGCTATAGTTGCTAAACATGAAGAAATTCGTATTATTATGGAGACTACATCACCTGACAAGGCAAAACTGAACACACTGTCCAATGAATTGACTGAATTGCAGAAACAGGTAACGTCAAAAGAGATAGACTTGGCACTTGAAGCAAAAAAGATAGCTCCTGAGATTAATATGCCAATTGGATTTACTGGAGCTGGCAAGAATGGAATGATGGGTAATGGAATGAAGTGCGGCATGGGTGATATGGCTATGATGGGAAAATGTAATATGATGGGCAAGGGAATGATGGGTGGAATGGGCAAAGGAATGGGTAAAGGAATGGGTAAAATGAATTGTCCGGCAATGAGTTCACAGGACGATACTACGCAATCACAGGTAAAAGAGACGCAACCGGATCACAACAATCATAAAAGCATCTGATTAAAAAACAACCATATATTTTAAGAAACTTCAATCACCTGATAAATCAAAAAGGAAATTTCAAAATGAAAAATTTTAAAGTGTTTACGGCAGTATGTGCAGCAGCAGTTATAGCACTGATGAGTACAAGCTATTCTATGGCAGCAGACAACAGCAGCACAATGAGCAAGGATAGAGTAATGGCTATGGACAATGGAACCCATCATGGCAATGGTAGCGGTACACATAATGGGACTGGTGGCAACCACAATGGCACGGGTACTGGTACATGCCGTAAATAATAAATTCTTTAATACCCATCACAGAGAGGTTTTTCAGAAATGGAAAGCCTCTTTTTGTATTTATTGAGGTACCTTTTTCAATAGTTATTTTTGGCTATAACTAACTATGAATGTCCAAGTCGATTCTTAGGAAACCCTTTGATTCATGAGATGAAATAGTTTATAAAAAAGTAAAGATAATGATGTGATCATTCAAGAAGGCAGCAGTTTAATATGAAAGTGAGAGAAATTTTAAAAATTATACAGGATGACGGCTGGTATCTTGCAAGAACAAAAGGTAGCCATCATCAATTCAAGCATCCTGTTAAAAAAGATTTGGTCACAGTGTCAGGTGGTAATGATGATGACCTGCATCCCAAAACTTTAAAGTCTATAAAGCAACAAGCGGGACTCATATAGGAGGAATTATGGAGCATTATTTAATCATCGTTGAAAAAGGAGTTAACAATTATAGTGCGTATAGCCCTGATTTACAGGGGTGCGTGGCTACTGGAAAAACGGTTGAAGAAACCATAAATGAAATGAGAGATGCAATATGTTTTCATGTAGAAGGATTACAAGAGCAAGGTGAGACTTTGCCGCTTCCACAGCCTTTTGAGAAACATGTCAACCAGATTGATGTAGATTCAGGAGATATATTTGCATTTGTAGGGATACGGTTGGAATCTGTTGCAGCATAACTGCTAAAACTTTTTCAACGGAAACCCTTTTATAGGCTATTATCGCTTTTGATGTTTTATGGATTGTTCAGTAGATTCCAAACAGTCACATATCTCATTTAAATCCTCTTGGAGTCTTTTTGAACGAGTATGATTAGCTTCAGCGGCAACATATCCAATCAGGTCTGTAAGTTGTTCAAGCGTCATAACAAGCTCAATTTGTTCATCGTCATGCTTAATAGCAGACTCCAATATATGGCAATGAGTTTGTTATTCCTTATAATATCGTACTCATATGCTGTTATGAAAACTGAATATGTATTCCCACTTATAAGCCTCCCTTATATTTATTTATCGCTATTGCAGTTGACATAACGCCCCTTTCCAAGACATAGCCCAGTCAACCGCTACTCTATTTTCAGCAATTACACCTATATTCAGTCAATCTGCAGGAAATAGGAGTCTTAAAATTTACCCGTGATAATAACAATGGATCGGACTACCGCAAATCTCAAAATATCTCTATTTTTCTTCTATTTTTATATGGGTCTGGATTCTCAATTTAACCTTTCTTTGCGATCTCATAATAAAGTTTTAACGATTGATAAATATAGTCATCACCCTTGCTGGTCTTTATACTCGACTATCAAGTTTTTTTTAATAGCTTGATATTATTGAATATTTATGCTGACTGCAAGCAGAGCACAAAAATATGGCATGGATTTTAAAATTAAATAATATCAATATGTTATATTTTTTTCATC
>JADGBP010000468.1 GCA_015231395.1 Desulfamplus sp.
TATATTTAAAGGATGCGGGATTTTGAATAAAAATCAGTTGAAAAAAAACATTAATCTGATAAGAGACAACCAGACAGCTTGAATCCACAAATACAAGTACAAGTCGAGTGCATGAACAGTGCATGAACAAATATTTATGGATAAATGAAGCTCCCCGCCGCAAGCAGCAAGGTATTTTTAAAAACATTACAACGCCCCAAGAGGCGAGGTATGAACCCAAGCTTCTCAATCAAGTTTAGAGACTTATAAGATATTTAACCCATAATGGTCAATGTTTTAAAGGAAATAGATATTTTTTGATGGCAAATAAAAAAATAGTTTTATACTGCATCTCATTTGCTGGAGGCAGTTCATACTCATACAGAGATTTTGCAAAGCACCTTGATAACAGTATAGAAGTGGAAGCTATAGATCTTCCAGGTCATGGCAAGAAGTTAAGAGAAGCACTGTTGACAGACATTAATCTAATGGCTGACCATATTCTGGATCAAATCCGAACTGCCATTCCCACGACCCCTTTTGCCATATATGGTCACAGCATGGGGGCAACTATCGGGTATCAGTTATGCAGAGCACTCATAAGAGAGGGATTGCCTATGCCCCTGCATCTCTTTTTTTCCAGCAGGCAAGGTCCTTCAGTTCCTATTAAAGAGGAAGGGAAATATCTTCACCTGCTTCCACAGGATCAATTTATCAAAATGGCCATGGAATATGGGGGGATTCCCCGCGAAGTGGCTGCTGAAAAAGAATTGATGGATCTGTTTGTCCCCATTATGAAAGCAGATTTCAAGGCAGTTGCACAATACACTTATGAGCCCGCACCTCCCCTTGATATTCCGATAACAGTGCTGATAGGAGCTAATGAAAAGACAACATATGATGATGCCATGAAATGGCAGGAGGTTACCTGCCACAAAATATCCATGACACAATTTTCAGGAGGGCATTTTTTTATTTTTGATCATCTTCCTGAAATCGGAAAAATTATATCTTCTTCATTGGGCAGATATCTTTAAAATTATTGGTGTCAAAGGATATGCCCGCATTACAGCCACCTTGTGGTAACCTTGTGAATTATGAAGATGAAAAATACGTTTTCACGATAAGACTACAGCTTTGATGCTGCAATTTTATCATGTCCCATGCGTATGATTTTTTCAGTAGTCTCCCATGATATACATTCATCTGTAACAGAAACACCGTAGGCAAGATTTTCCTGACCACAGGAGAGGCTCTGACTTCCTTCGCACAGGTTGCTCTCAAGCATCAAACCCTTGATTGCGTTGTTGCCATTAAGATATTGATTGATTACATCATCCCACACAACTGCCTGTCCCTGAAATTTTTTACCGGAGTTTGCATGTGAACAATCGACAATAATTGCCTGGGAAAGGTCTTTCTTTTTCAATGTTTCGACTGCTTCCCTAATACTGACCGAATCGTAATTGGGACGTTTGCCTCCTCTTAGAACAATATGAGCGTATGGGTTGCCTCTGGTTTTTACAATGCACACTTTTCCGTGTGGATCAATGCCAAGGAAACTTTGAGGTGATTTTGCCGCGATCATGGAGTTTATAGCTGTATCCAGAGCTCCATCGGTGGAGTTTTTGAATCCAACAGGCATGGAAAGACCGCTGGACATCTCACGGTGAGTCTGGGACTCGGTTGTTCTTGCACCAATAGCAGCCCAGCAGACCAAGCCATCAATAAACTGAGGAATTATAGGATCAAGCATTTCTGTTGCCGTAGGCAATCCCATTGATGTTATGCGGATCAGAAGTTGTCTTGCTCGCCTAAGTCCCTCCATCACATCTCTACTATCATCCATATAAGGATCATTTATTAAACCCTTCCAGCCGATGGTGGTGCGTGGTTTCTCAAAATAGACCCGCATGATAATGACAAAATGATCTTTTACCTCTTCTCTGAGTTTACAAAGTTTCTCTGCATACTCTATTGCCGCAGTCTCATCATGTACTGAGCATGGACCTGTGATAACCATAAGTCGTTTGTCTTTGCCGGAAAGGATGTGTTTTATTTCATCTCTGCCAACAATTACTGTGTCTTCTGATTCCGCAGGTGTGGGAAATTGTTTCTTGAACTCTTCAGGAGCGACAAGTGGTACAAAGCTTTCAACATTTACATCATAGGTCTGTTTCATTTCTGGAAATCTCCTTGTTTTTTGATTGCGAAGCTTGGGTTCATACCCCGCCTCTTGGGGCGGAGAGCTTCATTTTTTCAGTTATTATTCTTATTATTCAGGAATTTCAATCCCGCAATAATTGCAGTGAAGCTGCTTATGATCTCGACATTGACATTTTATAATATTGATATTTTGCGACATGACATTTTG
>JADGBP010000469.1:0-224 GCA_015231395.1 Desulfamplus sp.
GTTTTTAACCTGTTTATGATATGCAACCATATGTGGTGCTGACAGGTGAACATTTAAATCATCTATAGAATCCCATTTCTCAATTATTGTAACGACATTACTGTTTGATTCCTGAGGCGGTAACCCCGTGGGAACATCAATTGTTGGAACATAAGATTGACACACTTTTATTAAATGGACATTCAAATATTATTTTTATAAACAGATAGTTATAGCATGATCAA
>JADGBP010000469.1:314-2341 GCA_015231395.1 Desulfamplus sp.
ATAGTTATCCTTGATTTTGCGAAAGCATGTCAGAAGTCAGTTTTAAGAACCTGAAATGCCTATTTTTTCGGTTTTTCTTGTGCATCATGGATGCCTTCTCAAAAACGTTCGTTTATGAGAACAGCTCAGAGTGTTAATGTAACAAAATTTTTTATACTGCCCGATTTCGAACGAATTGGTTCCGTACCTCAAATCAATATCAGTAAATATGTTGCTAATAATATCAACATGTTATATCTTAAAAATGCTGAAAGAGGAATATTGCTATGTCTGACATCAAAGAGCAAAATGGTTTTTTAAACTGGGAAGGGATTGAATTTAGAGGTCATGATATGGGAGGTGCTTCCTCCAAGGTTTGCAATGTCTGTAGAAGTATCAAAATATTTAGACATGATATCGGAGATTATGGTGATAATACAGACCAGAAGATCAAGTGCTCTACTTGTGGCTGGAAGGGAAATCGGAGTATAACGTATAGACGGAGTGGGACATGTTACTGTCATTATAATCAATCGTATTTAAAAATCTTTATATCTGTATCAGATGACATTGTAGTGAATGGTGAAATTGTACTTAATATAGTTTGTGAGGCAGGAACAATTGAATTGTACTTATATCAAAGCCACTTCTCTTGTTTAATCATAAGCAGAAATAATACCTATTCTGCTAATAAATTGAACGAAATAGAAATTGATTGGGAGAATAAGAAAGTGATGTTTATTTTTGAGTGTACACAGTTGATTGGCTTTGTGTCAACTGACAATAATGAAACTCTTTCATTCGGGCTAAACTTTGATAATGCACAAGCATTTCTTGATAAAACTAAATTGTATAATCATAATTATCCGAATTTGGGTATTTTTGCACAACGCCTCGAAAAGGTAAAATAAGAGCTTTAAAATAAAAACGAGCGTTTATGAGAACAAAATTCTGAACTGCGGATTTCGAACGAATTGGTTCCGCACCTCAACATCTGCAAAAGGAAAAGAAAGTTGAGGTAGGTTATTAGGTGCTTATGGCTACAGGGTCTTACATGTGCTGAATCCGTGATTGCTGGTGCTTAAAGGGTAGAGGTGATAGCACTCAATGTATTGTTGTTAAAATGGTGCTTGAGTGGTAGAGATGATGGTACTACTTAATAATTATACTGTATTATTACTATACTTTATACTAACTCCAGCCACCATTAATGGCGGGGCTGGAGATAATTTTAAGATTGGTCTGACTCAATTACGCCACCTTCAGCACGGATTCAAAGCCCATAAACCTTTCATAAGTCTGCATCATCAGGTCTTTTAACAACCCCTCATGTTGAGCCTCTACAATCACTGAATCATGGATAGGCAGCCCCAAAATGCCTCTCCGGTGTAACTGCATCAGAATCTCTTCCATGATCATGCTGTCCTTATTCTGTAAATCCACACCAACACCTGAGAACAGAAATTCCTTGATTGGAGCATGGTGCTCTTTAAATTGATTTGTCATCTGTATCACAGCGTCTAAATCCTCAGCTATCTCAAACCCATTATCTGCCAGTGCGTCTCTTACAGCCATGTGAGCCCCTCTCGGTTTGGCGTTGATACTTACAAGTGAAACTATTTTATACGCATCTCTGAGTGAACCATCACCTATTGCATAAGGGTCACCAATAAATTCCAGCCCCAAATCGTGATACAGCATACGAATATGTAAGCCGGAATAATCAACTTCAACAGTCTTGTTCCCATTTATCAGGATATGGTTTCTTATATTGCCAGACACACCTTGATACCAAGCACCATATGCACGTCCACCTTTATCAAAATCAAGACTGCCACGATTAAAGACCCTGTGAAAGTATTTTCTGCTAATTTCAAACTCAAGGTGTCTGATGCCAAAGTCAATAAGAGGTCGTTCCATTTTCAGAATTTTGTTCTCATAAACGCTCGTTTTTATTTTAAAGCTCTTATTTTACCTTTTCGAGGCGTTGTGCAAAAATACCCAAATTCGGATAATTATGATTATACAATTTAGTTTTATCAAGAAAT
>JADGBP010000046.1:0-2508 GCA_015231395.1 Desulfamplus sp.
TAAGTTGATTTTAACATTAATATCAGGTAGAAATGACCATGATAACTTATTATCAGGTCAATTTCTTAAAAAATATTATTGATGCTAATAAGTAACTTTTGACTACCATATAAAATAGAAATATGTCAAGTGCCCAAAACAAAAATCATGCTCTTTGACTATCCACCACTACTAAAACTCCCCAACACCTTTCGTGCTTTTTATGGTGCATTCCCCAGTCTCCATTCATCCCAGCTTGAGACTATTGACCCGATTCTTGAAGGCAGAGACATCATACTTCAGTCTGCCACAGGATCGGGCAAGAGCGAAGCGGTACTTGCTCCATGCATGGAGCGGACAATTCAATCCGGTCGTAAATTTTCCATACTTTACATTATTCCCACCCGTGCACTTGCCGTGGATCTGAAACGGCGGTTTGAACCTGTTATTTGCACTCGTTTAGGGCTGAACTTAGCCATACGGACAGGCGATGTAAAACTTACCGGCGGTAAACGACCTGACATGATGTTCACCACGCCGGAATCTCTTGATGTGATGCTTGGAAGCTCCAATGAAGGGCTAAAAGCTTTTCTCTTCAGGGTCGGATGTGTAATCATTGATGAGGTGCATCCTCTGATTTATAACTACAGAGGCGTTCATCTTGCCCACCTTCTCACCCGGCTGGAACGTAGAACCGGTAGTACAATCCAGCGGATCGCAATGTCCGCAACCATTGCACGGGTGGAAGATGTCATCAATGCGTTCAATTTCAAACCCATTCCAGATACCTGTCATATTCAGGCAAATGTAAACAGGCAGATTCTCGCCAGACTCATTCACCTCAAAAATGAACCAGTCGAATTTCCCCAATTTATCAATGATCTGCATGACACATGGGGATATCGGAAAATTCTTCTCTTTGCCAACAGCAGGGGAGCTTGTGACAGACTCTTTGGAATCATCAACAGAACCGGACGTTTCAAAGGCGTATCAGAGCTTCACTACTCTAATCTCAAGCCAAAAGAACGAAAATTTGCAGAAAAGAGATTTCGCAAAAATAGCCATGCTCTGTGCATTGCAACAAGCACTCTGGAACTTGGAATTGATGTTGGAGATGTCGATGCTGTGGTGCTCTACGAACCTCCAGATTCGGTATCAGCATTTTTGCAGCGAATCGGCAGGTCAAACCGGCGGGAGAAAAGTCTTAATGTTTGGGGCATCTGCCAGGGAGAACAGGCATCACGTCAGGTTGTGAGATTTCTTGCTCTGTTGAAACTTGCACGTCAGGGCATTGTGGAATCTGTTCCCCGCAGAACGCTGCCAAGTGTCATGGCACAGCAGATAATTTCGTGCCTGTATGAAAAAAAGCAGATATCACTGCCTTCAATAGTTGATCTTTTTCAGAATCGAAAAACAGATTTATGTGAAACAGTAGCTTCGTCTGAAACAGCACCTCATAGCCAAAAATCAAATTTATCTGAAACAGAACTGGCAGATTTGTTTGAATCCCTTGAAAAAAAACGATGGCTCAAAAAATCTCTTGTGCATGGACTATATTCAGGAGGATACCAATATGGAAAGCATCTGACTGAATACAAAATATGGGGTAATTTTCCCGAAGCCGAAGAAGAGTATATTCTTGAGCTGATAACAAACTCATCGTCAGGCAGAAAATATTTAGCAGAAAGTCATTCTGATACTTCCCGTTCAATAGCCGATATCCCCCGTTCAATTGTCAATCAAATTGAGACTGGAGACCGGGTTCATATTGCCGGCAGACGTCTTAACATTGTGAAAATCGACCATGATGAGCACAAAAGAGTTTTTGCCACTTCGACCACTTCAAAACCTGACAAAGAGATAATCTGGATTGGCATGGGAGCACATGTATCCTTTGAAGTGGCACAAATGATGAGAGATATTCTAAAAAATCCCGCTGCCAAAGATGAACCGGCACTTCTATCAAGAACAACAACTTTGCTTGATGCAGAGATTCAAAAAGAAAAATCGATTGTTCTGCTTGATAACGGCATTGAACTTCTGTCTGGCTCAAAAACCGTTTATCTATACAGGACTTACATAGGTTCTGTGGGCAATCTTGTGCTTGAATTATGTATTCGTAATCATATGGCACAACAACAAGAGAAATCGGTTGAAGTCAGCTCCAATGAGACAGGAGTGGAGTGCTCTCATCTGATAAAATTTGAGAAGCTCAATCTTCCTACAAGCAAAAAATCATTTAAAAAGTGGGCGGGAAGCACTCTCAAAATAATCGGGAATCTCATTCCTCTGAATATTTTTTGCAAAACTCTTCCCAACGACCTTTTAATCGAGGAACTTACCGATTTTCTCTTTGATCAACGATTCATTGATGTTTTCAACCACTATCTTGAACATACGTCAGAGATTGTTTCCGGTAATATTCACATCAATTCGATCTCAAATGACAGCAAAAACAATAACAGTCGGAAGAATAGCGACAGGAACAATAACAATACAAACAATAACAATATAAACAATAACAATATA
>JADGBP010000046.1:2604-6586 GCA_015231395.1 Desulfamplus sp.
ACAAACAATAACAATATAAACAATAACAATAGGAATAATAATCATTCAAAGCAAATCGGATTGCCTCATATTCTTGAAATAAAGCCCGGAAGTTCACTGCTTGAGCTGGAAAAAGAGAGGTGGATTCAAAAGACTGTCATTGCCCTAAACTTAGAAAAAACAACGAGTTATACAGAAGAAAACAGTATAGTTACGGATAGCTCCATAATCCCGCTTTCCATTTCCTGCCTTGAACAAAAACCTTCTGGCACCATCACCGCAACTATGGTCAGTGACTATTTTCTTCATGACCAGTGCAGACGCAGATTTTGCTTCAAATATCTTCGCATGGCAGGTTCTGATTGCCAACTCTTCACAGAAGATACGAAATCAATAGAAACCGCAATATTGAAAGAATCAGCCATGAAACAGGGGCTGATTCACGAAGAGAATATCCTTACTGCACTCAAGCAAGAAGGTAAGCAGATTATCCAGATGCCTCAATATGACAATTTTTCATTGAGTAGTCTTTCATCAAATACTATTTCATCGACCGAGCGTTTTCAGAATTTTTTGGATACTATTCATATAGAGACGATGAAACATTCAGAAACCATGCAAAATTCTGTTTATCTATACCAATGCCTTCTCAAACTCGACTCTATTGATCTTAATTCTATTGACAAAGAAAAATTTAATATCAATGCCATAGGAATACCTGATTTTATTGTGGTTTCGTTCAGTGAAATTGATGAAAAACGCAATATGATCATGGAAGTCGGGGATATTAAAAACAGCCGTGTTCCAAAGTATCATCAGAAATGGCAGGTGGCTTTTTACGCTTTTCTTCTTAAGAAAATCATAGCTTTGCATAAGATTCCAGCCACGGTATCTTCAAAAGGCTTTATCATGACTCGCCCGTATGCATTTAAAGCCAACTCTCAAGCCGCTGTTTATGAATATAGCTCTCAATCTGCTGTTGATGAAGTAAGTTCTCAAGCTGCTGTTTATGAAAATGGCTCTCAAACTGATGTTTATGAAAACCGCTCTAACGCTGCTGCTTATGAAGATAACTCTCAAACCGATGCTTATGAAAAGCACACCTTTGATTTGTCACCTTTTATGACAGCTTTTCCCATGCTTTTTGAGACTCTTAATACCACACTTTCTCGACCCGTTTCTGCTGCGGAACATAGACTTCAAACCCACTGCACATCATGCGAATGGTTTTCTAAGTGTTATGTTGATGCTCTTGAAAAAGAGGATATTCAGTTTCTGCCGGGATTAACTAACGGTGAACTTTTGAAACTGAGAAAAATGGGACTTTCAACGATAGAAGCCACTCATAAGACTCTTCAAAATTACAGCCATGATACTTTTCAGAATATCAACAGTCATAACCTTCAGAATCCCAAAAGGGATACCCATAAAAATATCAGCCATAATACTTTTGAGAATTTGAATCAAGATACCCCTGTATTCTCTTCCGGAGAACAGAACAAACTCATTAGCAAATGTGATGCCATCCTGAACAACAGAATCCTGATTCATAAGCACAGGACAAGACTTTTTCCCGCCAATCTCTCCGCACTCTTTTTTATTCACCTTGTCAGAGAGCCGGTTTCTATGACTCCCAGAGCTTTGGGGTGGCTTGTTATGGATGAGCATTTCAAGGTTGTTGAAACCAATTTTCGGATAATGGAAACAGAGAAAGAACAGACGGCTACGTGGCTGGAATTTGCTGAACGCCTCTCAAAAACTTGGAATGCATATATTCTTCGGGGAAAAGGACCGCACATATTTTGTTTTGGCTCGCAGGTGCGGCACGCTCTTCTGGAGTGGGGAGAATCTGTATTTAAAAATTCCTCAATTAATTCCTCAATTAATTCCTCAATTAATTCCTCAATTATATCGCCAGATACCTTCAGATTATCTCCATGTAACGCCACGAATGCCGCGTTTTTGTGGCAGAAACAGCCTTCAATGTGGTGTGACATAAAAAAGATCTTCATGGAACATTTTTACATGCCATCGCCAGGCACTGTGTCGCTGTTTACCCTGGCTCAAATTTTTGGATGCAACAGAGGCGTTGAGTCTCCGGAGAGTCTGTTTCACAATTATGAATCATCACAATTTTACGATTATGAAACACCACAATCACATGAATATAAAGCATCTCAACTGCACGAACATAAAGAAGAACAACTCAAATCAAAACTCAATTCCATACTGACCACCATGGCTGATCTTTTTAAAATTGCAAAGCCTCTTCTTGAGAGCCAGTGGATTCAGGAATGGGAATATAAGCCAATTCATAATGACTCACTTCATAGCGATTTTTTTTCGTCTAATAAGAATGATTCTCTTTATCTAAATAAAAATAACTCTTCTTATCCTGATGAGACATCTATATCAAAATCCGAGTTTATAAGTTTTATCAGTGAAGAACGCCGCCTGAAAGAAGATAATATTCTTGAGCTTCAGGAGCTGTCTTTGCATGAACGGATGGAGAAATTCCGGTCATCAGGCTATCTGAAATTCCGTAATACCCGCATGGATGATTACGGACGCTGCCTATACATCTTCGATACCACTGAACAGACCATGCCCTCAAAATTCCGTAAAGGAGATTTTTTGAAACTTATACCTCATGGAACAAGCCATATCAATCAAGGCATTACTGGCTGTCAACTCAGTATTAACAATATTCAAAGCAATATGAATAATATTGAAATCAACACGAAAAATATTCAAAGCAGCACGAACAATATTCAAAACGGTTCTTCTGTAATACTTTCAGAATATGACATAGACATAGGAGAAATGGCACTGATATCAAGGTCAGGCAGGCTCAATCCAAGTCAGAATCTCTTTTACTCACTGGAAGAGGATATTTCAGATTTTACAGAGGCAAAACTTACACATGTTGCGGAATTTTTATTTTCAGAATCTGCTTTGCATCCTGTCAATCAACTTCTTACTGGCAATTGGGAAAACCGGCAGGACAGAGAGTCTGCCAGATGGATTGAAAAATGGATCCACACAAACCAAGCTGGTCTTAATTCTTCCCAACAGGCAGCACTTGCACTGCCCTTTCAATATAAAACATCCATGATACAAGGTCCGCCCGGCACCGGTAAGACGCATCTTTTAGCGTGGATATTGATTTCTCTTGTTATGGAGGCATTTGAACGTGGAATTCCTCTGAGAATCGGTATCAGTGCCCTGACTCATCAAGCTATTGATAATGTGCTCAAAAAAGTGACATCTCTTGTAAATCAATGGCTGCCTGAAGATTTTTCCGGACAGAGCTTTCCTGCCACTTGCATCAAATGGGGAAAAAACGGTAATGGAGAAAAATCTGCTAAAATCCACAATAAAGGCAAAGACGCAAAACTACGGAATAAAGGCAACGATGCAAAACTACGGAATAAAGGCAACGATGCAAAAAATAGCAATAAAAACGGAGATGAAAAAATCTGGAATAAAAATGGTGCTGAGGAAAACCAGAATAAGAACAGAGAGAACAATGACATGGCTGCGGAATTTTCAAAATACAAAGAAAACAATGATATGGCTGTAGAATTTTCTGATGACGCTGATGATGTGCTGAACCGGACATGGGCAATTATAGGAGCGACCGGATTTGGTTTCTACAACCTCTTCAACAGCCGAAATGGAGAATTTCCTGAAGCATTGGACTGGATTATTTTTGATGAGGCTTCACAGGTGCTTCTGCCTCAGGCATTGCTTACCCTGATTTACGGTAAAGGCAATTTCCTGTTTTTAGGAGACGTACACCAGCTTCCGCCAATTGTCATGGGCAGTTATGATGATCTCAACAATTCAATTCTCTCAAAGCTCATGGAACTTTATCCTCAAGAACATCAGGTTACGCTTGACATCACCTATCGCATGAACCGCGAAATCTGTGCCTTTCCAAGCAAAATGTGGTATCAGGGCAAACTCTATCCAGCCCCAACAAACGCAGATTCGTGTCTGA
>JADGBP010000046.1:6682-10446 GCA_015231395.1 Desulfamplus sp.
CAAAAGAAAATAAGATAACATCAGAAGAAAATAAGATAACATCAGAAAAACAAAATCATGCGGAATCAAAAATATTAACCCTGCCCCTTGTGGATACAGTAGAAAGGGTGCAGGGTGCGGAGCGGAACGTGATAATATTTGGCATTACGTCATCAGATCCGGATCATATTCTCAGTGAGTTTCTGAACAGCCCCAATCGTCTGAATGTTGCCATGACCCGTGCAAAACATAAACTTGTTATTATCGGCAGCAGGGCTTTTTTCTCTGCAATTCCAGATAACGAAGAGATGCTTGCAAAAAACAGTTGCTTCAAGGCTTTGCTGAAACATTGCAAGGAAAATGATTCTTTGTTTCTAATGTGAAGGCTAATCACAAAAAACATTAGAATCAGAAAATTTTTCTACAAATTAGGGGTGCCAATGTCGGTTATACCTGCTCAATGTCGGATCTATCAATTACCCGCCCTTACATCAGGAAATTTTGCAATCAGAATAATGCTGATCATTGGCAAAAAGGCTATATAGAACAGAACAGACTCTATGGAGTAAAGATCTGCAAGTTTTCCCACAAAAGGAGATGCAAGACCGCCCATGCCGTATGCCAGCCCCATCATAAGGCTTGAAACCATGGAACGCCCTTTGGGAGCAAGAGTCTGAGCCATTGCAACCCCAAGAGGAAGAGATGCCAGTGCAAAAAAACCAGCAACAAAAGCTCCTCCATAGACCCACTTTTCAGGAGCCCAAATATAAAGAAGCATGGCTGGAATAGTCAAAATATTGGTAATAGCAAATATTTTTTTGTAACCTATTTTATCTGATGAATATCCTGCCCATAATCCGCTTATTGTCCCTGCAATTATAAAAATTGCGACAATCAGCCCCACAGAAATAAGATCATGCCCCTTATTAGAGAGATAAACCGGCATAAAGGTCATGTATGACTGAGCTATCACAGATCGCAATACCATCACCATCCAGATAAGGGAAATTGGTCGCCATACATCGCCGATGCTCTCCTTTAGAGAACCAATAAATCCAGTATTTTTAAAGCCTTCGCTGACCGGCATGGGAATATAAGCAAGACAGAACAAAAATGATATAAGTCCTATGATCATTGTAAAAGGCATCTTTTCCAGCCCAAAGGATGCGACATACCATGAGATGAATATCGGTCCAACACCAAAGGCAAGTGTTCCGCCAGTGTTGAAAATAGAAAGGGCAAAACCTTTTCTGATACCACTATAAAGGGACACCATACCCGTCACTGATGGATGAAACATAGATGAACCAATAGATCCAATAGCCAGCACCAGTATCAGAGTATAGTAATTGTGTGCAATACCGGATAAGGGGATAAATATAATAGTAAACAAAAGACCACAGAAGATAAATACCCTTGTCTGATAACGGTCTGCAAGATAACCTACACAGGGCTGAATCACAAACGATAGCATGCGAACCAGCCCTGTCATAAACCCCACCTGGGCAAGAGAAAGTGAAAGTTTGTCCACAAATACAGGTATAAGAGGACTTGAAAATGAACTGTAGAAATCCCCTGTAAAATGAACTAACGTCAGAGCAAAAATGATGTTCATATTTAATCTGCCGGTATCTTGGGGCATCTCTAAATTATTGGACATAGCTACATTATTAGACATAGCTATATTATTAGACATAGCTATATTATTAGACATAGCTATATTATTAGACATAGCTATATTATTAGACATAGCTATATTATTAGACATAGCTATATTATTGGTGCTGTCGGCTGTTTCTGTTATTATTCCCATGGCATTGCCTGTATCTGGTTTATTTTATTTTTCTACACATCAAAAAGATCAAACCTTGAACTGTCCTACCAGTTTTTGAAGTTTTTCCGCAAGGCCTGCCATATTTGCTGCACTTGAGCTAACCCGTTCTCCACCCTGCCGAAGATCGAGAAGACCTGAGCTGACACCATTAATTTTTTTAGAAATTGCATTTGAAATTTGATCGGTTTCAGCCATGCGATCCGACGAATCCCTGACACCGGAAGAAGCTCTGGCAATATTGTGTGCCACATCCTTAGTTACAGTCGCTTGTTCTTCAATGGCTGCAGCAATCGAAGAGATAATGGTCTCCATCTCATGAATAACGCCATTTACCTTGACCATATCATTGGTTGCACTGGCAGCCGAATTCTGCACTCCGGAAATTTTGGTTTTTATATCTTCGGTTGCTCCCGCAGTCTGCTTGGCAAGTGCTTTGATTTCATTTGCCACTACTGCAAACCCCTTGCCCGCCTCTCCGGCTCTGGCAGCCTCGATGGTGGCATTCAAGGCAAGAAGATTGGTTTGTGAAGAAATTTCAGTGATTGTTTCAGTGACCTGCCCAATTTCTCTGGCAGCCTGACCCAGAGTTTCCATCAGGCGTGTAATTTCTGAAGCCTGAGTTATCGCCTGTTCACTGACCAATCTTGCTTTTTCCGCATTTGATGCAACCTCTCCAATAGTGGCACTCATCTCTTCAGTGGCTGCAGCCACGCTTGTTAAATTTGAGGATGTCTCTTCCATTGTCATAGATACAGAATGTGTATTGTTTCCAGCTATTTCCGCATCTTTGGTCACACTGGTAGCCTGTTCTGCCATAACCTTGACTGAAGACGCGGTTTGTTTAGAAACAGACATTAGTTCTGTAGATGCAGAGGCAAGTCCTTGAAAAGATTGGTTTACATCAATCATGATGTTTTGAATCTTGCTGATAAATACATTAAACCAGTGTGACATCTCACCAGTTTCGTCAGATTGAGAATCGTCCAGACGATAAGTAAGATCACCTTCTCCTTCTGAAATATCTTGTAGCATCCGGACTGTGTGACGAAGTGGTTTACCAATTTTTGCGGCCATAACCAGAGCAAAGATAATAGAAACCAGAAACGCTCCTATAATCTGAATAATGGACATCATCACTGCAGATTTTATCTCTTTTTCAATGGAGGTCACTCTTTCCTGAATTTTTAGAACTTCTTCCCCGACCAGTTTGCCTAAGTCATCCACAACCATGGTGGATATTTTGAAATACTCTTTTGGGTCAAGTTCAAATTCACCCTTCTGGTATCGCTCAATAACCCTGGCAATCATGGCATCTCTTTTAAGCCAGTGCTCCTGATTCTTCAAGTTCTCAATTTTCCTCATGGAAGCCTCAGGAAGAGCCAAGGCACGGGAAGTTATATTAATGTCAATCCCTGCCTTTAGTGACAGCACCATATCCAGAACCGTTTGGGGTACAGGGCCGTTTTTGGCAAGAATACCAGAAACCGTTGCACGAAGAATTCCAGCACTCTCCTTGGCACTTTCCAGGAGCAGCAGTGATGTCATGGCTTTTCCGATGCCCCTTGCAGTCGGCTTGTTAGCTGTTGCGGACATAGTGTCAAAAAGCGTGTTCATAAGTAATGAGTACCCTCTGGTTGCAATCACAGGATCCATAAGTGATGTTCCAATTTTATCCCTGAGTTCCCGGATACGCCCATTAATATCTTTCACCGCATCCTTGTCATTCTGGTCAATCGCCGCTTTGGTAAGAGATTCCAGAAAAAGAGGGATTTTTTCATCAGATATTTTACGCTGACTATTCAAATCCTCTTGGCCTGCTGATTTATTGCTCAGAAAGAGAGATGTCTTGCCCCGCTCCTTCTGAAGTTCATTAATCAAATTTGAGGTATTTTTGAAAAGCACCATATTGCTTTCCATAATCTGTGCTGTGTTCAATTCTTCCAAGTGTTTT
>JADGBP010000470.1 GCA_015231395.1 Desulfamplus sp.
TAGTAAAGCCCCGCGCTATAACGGCAAACCCCACGAAGGCGGTCCTCTTGCAAGGATGTGGATAACCAACCCTACTTGTCATTTCCAAGAGTTATCATAACACGTAAAGATTCTGACATTGATTCAATAAAAGATTTGACGGATAAAACTGTAGCTGTGCAGGCGAACAGTTCACACCATGAGTTCATAAAAGAAGAGACAACGATTGAACCTGTTTTATACAGCACTTTTCAGGATGCAATGGTTGCACTTTCACGTTCAGGGAATAGTTCTGTAAACAGTGATGATGTCGTGAAAGATGCTAATGCAGTAAAAAATGTCGATGCAGTCAAAAGTATCGATGTTGTGAAGGGTATTGATGTTGTGAAGGGTGTTGATGTTGTGAAGGGTGTTGATGTTGTAAACGGTGTCGATGCCGTAAAAGGCGTTGATGCGGTAATAGGCAATCTTGGAGTTGCTGCATATACTATTCAGACCATGAATCTTGCAAATCTCAAAGTTTCAGCCCATACATCTGATAAGCCTAATCCCCTTGCATTTGCCGTCCGTAAAGATTGGCCTGTCCTCGTTAGTTTGATCAATCGGGTGCTGGCGAATATTCCTGAAAATCAAAAAATTCAGATTGCAAAAAAATGGGCACCCGGGGCAGTTTTAGAAAAAATGACTTCAGATGTTCAATCCATGCTTGCGTTAAGTTTGAAAGAGAAGGATTTTTTAAAAAATAATCCAATAATAAGGATTGGGGTTGACCCATCGCTACCCCCATTTGAGTGGATAGATGAACAGGGCAGGTATCAGGGGATAAGTTCTGATTATGTGGCATTGATTGAAAAGCGGCTGGAAATTTCAATAAAGGTGGTAGATGGACTCAAATGGATAGATGTGGAAAATGGAGCTATCAACAAGGATATTGATATAGTTCCATGTATGCTTGAGTCACCATCACGTAGGAAATATCTGAACTTCACACGTCCATATCTCTCATATCCAGTTGTGATCATTACCCGTCAAGAGGCTCCGTTGGTCGGGGATATAGCAAATCTTGCAGGTAAAAAGGTCGGAGTGGTGAGCGGTTATGCTTATAAGGAATTTTTACAGAATAACTACCCCGCTATTCACCTTAAAGAGGCAGACACAGTTCTTCGATGTCTTAATGAGCTATCCACTGGAATTACAGATGCCTATATTGAAAATTTGGCAGTCTCAAGTTATCTCATGCAGAAACACAATATCACTAACCTTAAAATCTCTGCCCCTGCCGATCTTCCAACCAGGAATGAGCTTGCCATGGGAGTACGAAATGACTGGCCTGAAATGGTCTCAATTCTTGACAAAGCCCTTCAATCAATCACCCAGGCAGAAAAAAATGAGATAGCAAACAGATGGATGTCTGTCAGATTTGAACATGCTATTGACTGGACTCATGTAATAAAAATAGGTATTGCCGTTGGCACTATAACCTTGATTATTATTAGTTTCATTCTATTCTGGAACAGAAAACTTGCTATGGAAATATCTGCACGAATAAAAATGGAGCTTGAGATGATTAGAGCTAAAAATGATGCTGAAAAAGCCAGGGCATACGCTGAAGAATCTAAGGAGAATGCTGAAAAAGCCAAGGAAGATGCTGACAAATCTCGTGATGAAGCTGAAAAGGCAAGAGATGATGCCCAGAGAGCCAATCAGGCGAAAAGTATTTTTCTTGCCAACATGAGCCACGAAATCCGCACCCCGATGAATGCAATACTTGGCTACTCTCGACTCATGCAATCTGATCCAACGCTTTCATTAGAACAAAAAAAGAGTCTTATGACCATTAACAGCAGCGGCGAGCATCTGTTAAATCTTATCAATGATATTTTAGAGATGTCAAAAATCGAGGCTGGTCGTATTCAGATAAATAAAAGTGCATTTGATCTTTTTGCACTTATTGAAGATATGCGACTCCTATTCAAAGAGCGAACAAAATCCAAAGGTTTGGAGTTGAAAGTTTCTCATCTACCAGATATACCTCGTTATATTTTAGCAGATGAAGCCAAATTGAGGCAGATTCTAATTAACCTGCTTGGGAATGCTGTCAAATTTACTGAACACGGATGTATCAGTTTAACGGTAATAACCGCTGACGAAAATATAACTGCTAATGAAAATACAACTGCTGGCAAAACCGATAATCTGATTGTTCCACATGCAGAAGCTCAATCAGGTTTACTTCCAGAAACCGAATATTCTCTAATCTTTAAGGTCAATGATACTGGAGTCGGTATTGCCGAGGTTGACCATGAGAGCATATTCCAAAGTTTTGAACAAACTGACATGGGCAGATCAAAAGAGG
>JADGBP010000471.1 GCA_015231395.1 Desulfamplus sp.
ACGGCTGTAACATGGTATTCAACAACCTTGTTCAAATCATTTTTTCTTGATAACACTGAAAAAGAGCTGACCATCAGGGCTGAATTTGTAAAAAGGGAAATTCTTTCACGTTATCCTGATTTTGCCCTTACTCCATCATTTTCCCCTACTTCACCTGATATGAATACTATAGACTTCCAGAAAAATATTTTGGTATCTCAATTTTTAAGAAGGGCAACCGCAAGGGATTGCCCCTACGATTGCCAATTTAATTATCTGGAAAACTATAAAGTTGTTGACCATAATACCGAAGTTGTTGACATAATACCGAAGTGTTGACCATAATACCGAAGATGTTGACCATAATACCGAAGATGTTGACCGTCTCTGTAAAGAGATTGGTCAGACTACCGGAACTAGAGTTACTATTATCCTTCCATCAGGTAAGGTTGTCGGTGATTCATTTGGTAATATCAAAACAATGGAAAACCATAAGCATCGATACGAGATTGCATTGGCATTGAAGAATAAAAAAGGCGTTTCTATTAGAAAAAGCGGAACATTGGGCGAAAATATGATATATATTGCCCTCCCTGTTATTTATAGGAATGCAACTGCCAAACAGAATCTGAGTTCTCAAGAAAATGAGGTGTTATGGATTATACGTGTTGCGATTTCAATAACAGCCATTGAAGAACAGATAAAATCGATACAGAACAATATCGTTATTGCCCTTCTGATTACAGTTACTGCAGCAGCCATAGCAAGCCTTTTTGTGGCAAGACGAATTACAAGACCAATTGAGGAGATGAGAATAGGGGCAAACAATTTTGCAAATGGTAATTTAACCGCCTTACTTCCTTTTCCAGATTCAGAAGAGCTATTTCAGCTTGCCTTGACTATGAATCTTATGGCCCAGACTCTTGATGAAAAGATTAAGAATTTAGAAGATAGGGGTATGGAGCTTGAAGCGATACATTCAAGTATGAAAGAGGGTGTTATTGCCGTTGATCCAGATGAAAATATAATTACTGCCAACAATGCGGCTGCTGCCATGTTAGGTCATTCTGCTGACATGATAGACATGATAAAGGGGCTCAAAATTTATGAAATCTCAAGGCACTATGAGCTTCAAAAACTTATTAGAAAGGCTCTTTCCAATCCCGAACCTATTGAAGATGATATTGTTCTTTCCGGGGCTGATGATAACATTTATAATGTCCATTCAACGGCACTTTGCAACTCATCAGGAGTCAGACTTGGCACCCTGATTATTTTTCACGATATTACGAGAATCAGAAAACTTGAAACCATGCACAAGGACTTTTCAGCTAATGTTTCCCATGAGCTTAAAACACCACTCACATCTATAAAGGGATTTATAGAAACCCTTGAAAATCTTATAAGGGAACAGAGGGTTTATCAATATGATGTTGAAAATGGTGATAGGGACTTCAAGAACGAACAAGCTATTAAATTCATTAAAATCATTCAAAAAAATGTAGATCGCCTTATTGCCCTGATTAATGATCTGCTTGCCCTTTCAAGAGTTGAACGGGAAGAAGGTTCAACTATATGCCTTAAATCTCATGATATTACCCAGATTATTCAGGGGGCAATTGATGCTTGTAGCATAATCAGTGCTTCCAAAAATATCACTATTGAGTATGTTTCAAAGGATAAGATTATAGCCTTGATAGATCCCATTCTTATGGAACAGGCGATTGTCAATCTTCTTGACAATGCAATCAAATATAGCAGTCCGGGAGATAAAGTTGTTATTACTTGTGAGCAGGAAATACAACAAGCTACACAGAAAAGTCAGGCTACCGGAAAAAATAATCAATCAATTGTTATGAGTATCACGGATTCTGGTGCAGGTATTGGCAAAGAGCATCTTTCCAGAATTTTTAATAGATTTTACAGGGTTGATAAAGCAAGAAGCAGAAATATGGGGGGAACTGGTTTAGGTCTGGCAATTGTAAAACATATTGTAAAATACCATAAAGGAGAAGTTTTTGTTACAAGCATCCCGGGAAAAGGCAGCATATTTAAAATAGTCCTACCTCTTACGACATTACAGTAGTCTTACGTCTTACCGTCTGTTTTTTAAAACATTATGACAGAGTAATAGTGGGTATAATTAAAAATTTAGTCTAAGTCTTTTTCCATAAGAGCATGTTATAATATAGTTTTCCAGATAATTAAATTGACAGAGTAGGGGCAAAATCAGGATAACGTGAAAGAATTTCCCTTTTTACAAATTCAGCCCTGATGGTCAGCTCTTTTTCAGTGTTATCAAGAAAAAATGATTTGAACAAGGTTGTTGAATACCATGTTACAGCCGT
>JADGBP010000472.1 GCA_015231395.1 Desulfamplus sp.
TATCTTCTTCTTTCTGAAGGCTTGCAGCTTTTCTGTAAAATGCTGCACCATTCTCTTCAATTCTGATTGCCACTTTAAAAATTTCATCAGCGTTAAAATTGTAGGCCATTTTAGCATTCTCCTTTTGCTCTATGCAACACCAGTAATCTCCGGTTATGTTGGTTATGTTGTTTTCAACTGCCCCGGAGATTACAGGATCAATATTCTTTGGGAGTTTTGTTCAACTGATCCAGAGTAAATACAGGGCCATATGTGTATTTGATGAATGGGCAGCGGATCAGGATCCGATCTTCAGAGAATTTTTCTACACAACTCTTCTCCAGCAAATGAAAAAAGATGGAAAAACCGTAATAGCAGTAAGCCATGACGACAGATATTTTCATCTGGCAGATAGAGTTATAAAGATGGAATATGGCAAATTTATTTAGCTGGATTTAGCTTGGATATGGCAGATTGGTTTAGATAGATTGGAGAAGTGGTACATTGGTTTGGATTGTAATTCAGTTTCTGTAATTCAAGTTTGTTTTGATAACCCCTCCCCGTTTTGGGGAGAGGCATGGATTTGTTGATTAGCATGAAAAAAATGGTTGTTTTTCATGATTCGGGCGGGGTGACCGGAATCCGGTCATGACCGTTTATTGCAGCTTTTTTAAAAATGTATTCAACTGAGCAATATGCTTTTGCTCTTCCTTGATTATATTATCAATTTTATCCTGACCATATTTGGGAGGCAGCAGGTTTTTAATTCCCAGGTAGAACAATATTGACTCTTTTTCAAGAGATATAGCAATCTTGAGAATATCCTTCATAGGCTGGTCTTGAGTCAGACTCTCCGCAACCTTTGGATCTCCTTCCCCGCCATGGGCATCAGCCATGGCTGACAAATAAAGCCCAAGCTCCTCTTCAGGATCAAAAACAGTATTGCCTTTTTCCATTTCGGAAAGCTCTTTTTGCATCTTCTCGAAAGAAACCTTATGATTATCTTCCATTTTTGCAAGTTGGTTTAAAAATTTCTGATTATCTTCTTCTTTCTGAAGGCTTGCAGCTTTTCTGTAAAATGCTGCACCATTCTCTTCAATTCTGATTGCCACTTTAAAAATTTCATCAGCGTTAAAATTGTAGGCCATTTTAGCATTCTCCTTTTGCTCTATGCAACACCAGTAATCTCCGGTTATGTTGGTTATGTTGGTTATGTTGGTTATGTTGTTTTCAACTGCCCCGGAGATTACAGGATCAATATTCTTTGGGAGTTTTGTTCAACTGATCCAGAGTAAATACAGGGCCATCCTTACATACCAACTCTTTTCCGATATTGCATCTTCCGCACATACCTATTCCGCATTTCATACGGTTTTCAAGAGACATGATAATCTGGTTCTGCCCATACCCTAAAGATTCAAGTGCAGGTTGCGTAAATTTTATCATTATAGGTGGTCCGCAAACAATTGCAAATGTATTGGGGTCAGATTTTGGAGCTTTCTGACCTACGATGGTCGGCACAAAACCTACATTGTACTTCCAATCTGGGTCATTTGTACTGTCCACAGTAATGTGCATGTTGATATCGTCCCGTTTCTCCCACTCATACAGCTCATCTCTGTAAAGCAGCATTCCAGGAGAACGAGCACCGTAAATGACATCAATGTTCCCGAATTTTGACCGGTTCGCCGGGTCAAGCATGTAAACAATTGACGCTCTCAATGTAGTAAAAGCGAAACCGCCCCCGATAATCACCACATTTTTTCCCTCAAGTTTATCCCATGGATACCAGTTACCAAGAGGTCCTCTGATACCCATAATGTCTCCTACCTTCATGTTATGAAGATAAGATGTTACAACTCCAGTCTTAAATACGGTAAATTTCACAAATCCCTTTTCAGTGGGAGAGGACGCTATACCAATGGGAATTTCTCCCTGACCCGGAATGGAGAGTTCTGCGAACTGACCTGCCTGATGGGAGAATTTTTCTTCATCAACCTTGTTCAAGAAAACAAATTTGAATGTTTTAAGTGACTTATCCTCAGTTGCAATCTCAATCTCATCAATGCGAACCGGGTAGGGCATATAAGGGTTGTCCATTTTTCCTCCTTCTATTTCTTTGGCTCGTAACTGTTCATGATATTGCAAACTTCACGGATATCAATATTTACAGGGCATGATTTTACACATCTCCCACACCCTACACACATTGTTCCCCTGTCATCGTTTAATACGGGTGAACAGTCGTGCTTTTTTGCTCAGTTGAATATCTTCTGTAATCATAAGGTTGATCTGTTTGATGAAATCCATTTTTGAGTGGAGTTCTCCCATAAAACTTTCAACAGCCTTA
>JADGBP010000473.1 GCA_015231395.1 Desulfamplus sp.
TGAGTTAATGTTAAATGTATTTTTATGATAATTGAGTTAATGTTTAATATGTTTTTATGATAATCGGTAAAAGATATATGATGAGAGTATATAATGGCAGGAATTAATCCCAAAGAATTTTTAGAAGAGCTAATTTTTTGTCTTAAAGAGGAAGATATTGTCAAGTCAAAGGCACTTTTGCAATTTATAACAACCCCTGAAATAAATGTTAATGTCCAAAAAAGGGCTCTTCATGAGCTATCCAAAGCATCAGAACGACTTGTATTTCCCATACTTGAATATCTAACTACACTGAAAATTCCCAACGTTGAAATACAGGACAGCCTTTATGAATTGATTCTTGATAAGGCATACGGAAATGCTGACCGTATAATCAAATATATAATACAGGATGACAAGAGAAACCGCCTTCTCTACATTAAAGTGGCTGGGGACTTTCTTCTTGCTGAAGCGGCACCTGTCCTTGAACAAATTCTTGAGACATCCAAAGATCCCGAGATTCTTATCCAGACTGCCACATCTCTTGGTGCACTGCGTCTCCAAACCTTACTTCCTGCCATGATAAAACTCTGTGAAAATCATGATGATGTAAGTATCAAAAATTCGGCTATTTTTGCAATCGCCCAGACAGGGGGAAAAGAGGCTGTTGACTATCTTGTGTCATCCATAACAGGTCATGATGAAGCAGACCAATTAAAAATCAAGGCTCTTGGCGAAATACAGGATCAATATTCCCTGAAAAGGCTTTCCTCACTTTTGGAATCTAATAATACCCATATCAGAGACGCTGCAATTGACCTTCTGATAGAAATTGGGGGTAAAGCTGTCCCGATACTAACTGCTGCAACCTCCAATGCAAATACAGATTTCATGGTGCATCTTATCACAACTCTTGGATATATAAGAGATCCAAAGGCTCTGCCGGTCATTCTTGATATTATGAAGACAAATCCGGAAGATCCCAATATACGCCAGGCAGCTTATGAAAGCATGGAGAGGATTCCATCACCAAAATCTGCAATTGCCCTTGCAGCAGGTATCCATGATCCAGTTGAGGCTGTACGCATGAGTGCTGCACGGGCAATGGATAAAAATCTCTCAAAGGTTCTTATAGCAGGTCTTAAAAATATTGTACGTGAAGGTAGCGAAGATGCTTTAAATGCCGTGGGTGCCCTTATTGATTCAGAAGCTGATAACATCTTCAATTTTCTGATGCAGGAAGAGGCATTCATCAAGCTGTCAGTTAAACATGTAACTACCAAAGCAGATAAAAAGACAAGAGAACATTTTCTTGGTATATTAAGAAAGAAAAATTATCAGGCACTTGCGGACAAAATAGTCCAAATGATACCTGAAGAAGTAAAGACTTCTGAATCTAATACCGTCAATATTTATGTTGTAGATGATTCCAAAATGATGCTCAAGCTCTATGAAAACAAAATCACAGGTTTTGGCTACACGGCAACAGCTTTCATTTTTCCGGAAGAGGCGATACGGCAGATATATGCAAATAAACCAGATCTTGTAATAACTGATCTCAATATGCCGAAAATAAACGGGATTCAGCTTGCACAGGCTATAAGAAAAAAATATTCGTCAGTAGAACTTCCGATTGTGATGATAACAACTCAGAGCGATGTGGTTGAATCTGATAATTTGCAGATGAGTAAAAGCCTTTTGGGAAATGCCGGTATAAACAAAGTTCTTCATAAACCTTTTTCCAATGAAGAGCTTCAACAGACTATCGTTAAGCTTTTGGCTGGGAAACACTGATACCAAACTTTTAAGACAAACTGCTGATGCCAAACTTCTACTACAAAAAAGATGCAGATATGGCTGCCATACATAAGCAGCAACAGGACAATATATGTTAAGAAAGGCAACTCCGGCAGATGTTAAATCCATTCATGCCCTGCTTCAGTTATACGGAAAAAGAGGTGAACTTCTTGCAAGACCTTTAAGCGAGCTGTACGACCATATACGAGATTTCTGGGTCTATATTGATGAAGCCACAAAGCAGATGCAAGGATGCTGCGCACTTCAATTCTGCTGGGAGGGTCTTGCGGAAATCCGTTCTCTTGCCGTTGTGGAAACAGCTCATGGAAGGGGAATAGGAAGTATGCTTGTGGAGAGAACCATGCAGGAAGCTGTGGCATTCAAAATGCCAAAACTCTTCACGCTTACCTACAGACCCACTTTTTTCAAGCGATTTGAGTTTGGGCAAATAGACAGGGCAGAACTGCCTATCAAAATCTGGTCAGGATGCATTACATGCGTCAATTTTCCTGATTGTAATGAAATTGCTATGATGAAGAATCTGGA